>JACMQE010000231.1 GCA_014377145.1 Glaciimonas sp.
AGCTTGAGCACGCTGGCGTAACAGCGTTGTAAAGGCTACCCGTGCTGATTGCACCAACGTTTCAGACACGCGTAAGCCCAGTGCGGATGATGCGCCAACTTCAAAGCGCATCTTGGCCAGTTTGTAGTCTTGTAGCCGACTGTCCAGTATTTGCTGGGCCAGTTCTTGCTGTTCAGTGAAGGATCGTTCGGCCAGATAGGCTTGGGCAACTTGTGAAACTAACGAAATTTGCGCTGATAACCGGGCTTCTTCGGTCGATAGATAAGACGCCAGCGCAGCATCTTTTAAACTACGAACACGGCCAAAGAAATCTAGTTCGAATGCGGTCATGTTAAGCCCGACCGCATAGCCTGTTCCCACCACGGAGATGTTGTTAATGGTTTGGCTGGCGGCGCTACGGCCATTAGTCTGAGAAAAACGGCCATCGAAATTCGGCAACGCATCAGCAGCAGTAATGTTGTACTGCGCCCGCGCTGCTGCGATGTTCAGGACGGCAGTCCGCAGATCTGTGTTGTTTTCAAGTGCCGCTGTAATCAGTGTTTGCAGGCGATGGTCCGGAAAGAACTGACGCCAGCCAAGCGTGACCGCATTCGTTTGAGATTCCGTCGTGACGAATTCCTCTGCCGGGTAATTGCTCGCGACCGGGGCTACCGGTCGTACATAAGTCGGGGCCATGCTGCATCCCGACAGAATGCCTGCCAGCAGCAGAACGCTGGTTAGGTGTTTTGGTAAAGAATTAAACATGTTTTTCCTCCACATCCATTTTTTTGTTTGCTCCATACATCTTATTTTGGCGTTCGCTGCCCTTGAATATCTTGCGTACTACGACGAAGAAGATAGGAACTAAAAATATCGCCAGAATGGTCGCAGTGATCATCCCCCCCATCACACCCGTGCCGATGGCACGCTGACTGCCGGAACCAGCACCGGTCTTGATTGCCAACGGCAATACGCCGAGGATGAACGCCATCGATGTCATCAGAATAGGGCGGAAACGTAGATGGGCTGCTTCCAGTGTTGCCTCGATCAGGCTTTTTCCTTGCGCTTGCAGATCTTTTGCAAATTCGATAATTAAAATCGCATTTTTTGCTGACAAACCGATCACGGTAATCATTCCAACTTTAAAGTACACATCGTTCGGCATCCCGCACAAGGTCACGCCTAGTAACGCACCAAGAATCCCCAGCGGCACCACCAACATCACTGCAAGCGGAATAGACGTGCTTTCATACAGAGCAGCCAATACCAGAAACACGGCGATTAGTGAAAGCAGATACAGCATGGGTGCTTGGGAGCCAGAGGTTTTTTCTTCTATTGATTGCCCGGTCCATTCAAAGCCAAAACCTGGTGGCAGTTTGGCTGTCAGTTTTTCCATTTCGTCCATCGCTTCGCCGGTGCTGTGGCCTGGCGAGGCACCACCCGAAATTTTTACCGCCGGATAGCCGTTATAGCGGGTCAGTTGAACTGGGCCAATAATCCAGCGCGACGTCATGAAAGATGCCATCGGTACCATGCCGCTATTGATATTTTTTACATACAGTTTAGCTAGGTCTTCCGGTTGCAGCCGTTGTGGTGCATCGGCTTGGACGATCACACGCTGTTGGCGCCCCTGATTTGGGAAGTCGTTTACATACGCGGATCCAAGTGCAGTTGATAATGTGCTGTTGATGGCACTGAACGACACGCCAAGCGCGTTGGCCTTGTCACGATCAATATCCAGTTGTAACTGCGGGGCATCTTCCAGACCTTCCGGGCGAACCCCTGCCAGTACTTTACTTTGGGCTGCCATACCGAGCAATTGATTGCGTGCGGCAGTCAGTTTTTCATGGCCTAAACTAGCACGATCTTGCAGCCTGAAAGTGAAACCGGTTGCATTACCTAATTCAGGAATCGGCGGCGGGTTCAATGGAAAGATTATGGCATCTTTGATTTGCGAAAATACACCGAATGCTTTAGCGGCAATCGCGTCAGCAGATTCTGACGGGCTGCGCTTGCTCCAGTCCTTCAGAGGAACAAACACTAGACCAACATTTTGGCCATTCCCTGAGAAACTGAATCCGCTAATAGCAACAATGTGGGCCACCGCTGGTAATTTGGCGTAATAGGCTTCAATTGTCTTGATCACTTCTAACGTGCGATTTTGGCTTGCCCCTGGTGGTAACTGCACATTGGTGACGATATAGCCTTGATCTTCGCTCGGCAGGAATGATGCTGGCAGTCGTGCATATACTAGACCGACGCAAACCACGATTGCGCCATACACCAACATGTGGCGGCCGGTTTTGGTGAGCATCTTGGCGATAATTCTCTGATAGCCTGTGGCCGTAGCGTTGAAGCGCCGATTGAACCAGCCAAAGAAGCCTTTTTTCTCGTGATGGTGTCCTGCTTCCACTGGTTTCAGAATTGTGGCGCACAGCGCTGGGGTCAGCGTAAATGCCATGAGTACTGAGAAGAACATAGACGCTACCATCGATAATGAGAATTGACGATAAATCGCCCCAACTGCCCCGCTGAAGAACGCCATCGGGATAAATACCGCGATCAGCACCAACGTAATACCGATCAAGGCACCATTAATTTGTCCCATTGCCTTACAGGTAGCATCGCGCGGTGACAAACCTTCTTCGCTCATGATGCGCTCGACATTTTCTACCACCACAATTGCGTCATCGACCAGAATCCCAATAGCCAGCACCATTCCAAACATCGTCAGAACATTGATTGAGAAGCCGAACAATAGGAGGGTAGCAAAGGTCCCCATCAATGCAATCGGCACCGCTATGGTGGGGATCAGAGTATAGCGGATATTTTGCAAAAAAAGATACATTACCAGAAACACCAGAATAACCGCTTCGATCAGTGTTTTGAAGACTTCTTCGATGGAGATCTTGACGAAAGTTGAGGTGTCATACGGGATGGTGTATGTGACTCCAACCGGGAAGTATTTGGACAACTCTTTCATCTTTGCATGGACCGCTTTTGCGGTGCCGAGGGCGTTTGCAGTTGGTGACAGCTGGACTCCAACGAACGATGTTGGTTTGCCATCCAGACGACCTATTGTGGCGTATGACTGACCACCGATTTCAATACGCGCCACATCACGTAAACGTACGACTGAACCATCTTTGTTAGAGCGTAGTTGAATATTCCCGAATTGTTCGACCGTGGTCAGTTGGCCTGTGACGATAACCGTAGCAGAGATTTGCTGCGTACCAGGACTAGGTAAATCGCCGATAGTACCGCCAGCAACCAATGCATTTTGCGATTGAATTGCCTCGTTAACGTCGCCCGGTGTAAGGTTCAGCCCGACCATTTTGGCAGGGTCGATCCAGATCCGCATTGCGCGCTCAGTACCGAAGAGCTGCGCCTGACCCACACCTGGAACCCGTTTAATTTCATTTAGCACGTTACGCGACAAATAGTCGCCCAGCGCGATTGGATCGAATTTGTCATCGGTTGAAGATAAACCGATAAACATTAAAAAGTTGCTATGTGATTTAGTTACCTGAACACCTTGCTGGGTCAATGCTACTGGTAATCGCGCCTCAACTCGCTTTAAGCGATTTTGGACATCCACCGCTGCCAGATCGGCATTGGTATCGGGCGAAAAGGTGACGGTAATTTGCAATGCACCGTTGGCTTGGCTTTGCGATGCAATATATTGCAGACCATCGGCACCGTTCATCTCCTGTTCAATCAGACTGGTCACGCTATCATCCAGCGTTCGCGCCGTGGCACCCGGATAGTTGGCACTGATGACGATGGTAGGCGGGGCAATCGACGGATATTGCGACACCGGTAATTGTGTGATCGCTAAGGCACCCCCGAGCACGATAAAAATAGCGAGCACCCACGCAAAAACGGGGCGATCAATGAAAAAATTTCCCATCTGGGTGCTCCTTATTTAGCTTTAGATATTGTATCTGCGTGGAGAGCGTCAGATGGTGCAGCAGCCGTTTTCATTGCTGCTGGTGGGGTACAACCGTTGCTGGACTGGTTGTGGCAATCGCAGCAATATTGGCCGCCCATGGCACTGGCTTTACGACTGCACCGGGTTTGATTTTCTGTAAGCCTTCGACGATGACTTTATCGCCGGTTTTCAAGCCATCGGTAACGACCCATTTGTCGCCTTGAGCGTTATCCGCTTTGATGATCCTTGCTGCTACCTTGTTGTCCTTACCTACAACAAATACGGTTGCGCCTGTCATGTCGCGGGTGACCGCTTGTTGCGGTACGGTGATCGCCTGATCGCTGACAGCCTGTTCCAACTTGGCGCGGACGTACATGCCAGGTAGTAAACTATGGTCCGGATTGGGGAATTCGGCACGAATGCTGACTGAACCAGTATTCGGGTCCACCGTCAGGTCTGAAAACAGCAACTTTCCGCTTTTTGGATAGGTGCTGCCATCTTCAGTCACCAACGTAACTTTCACCTGTTCTTTACCGAGACTTTGCAATTGACCACTTTTCATCGCTTGTTGCAGCTTGAGGATGTCGGTGCTCGATTGTGTCAGGTTGACATAAATCGGATCGACTTGCTGAACGGTTGCCAGTTGCGTGGCTTCACCTTGGCCGACTAATGCGCCCTCAGTGACCATTGCGCGACCAATGCGACCGGAAATAGGCGACGTTACCGTTGCATAGCCAAGATTCAGACGAGCAGTCTGGCGTGCTGCTTTGGCAGAAGCAACGTCGGCAGCGGCTTGTTTTTGCAACGCGACGGCATCGTCATAATCTTGCTTGCTGACCGCATTTGCTTCCACCAATGGCTTATAGCGTTGTGCTTTGAGATTGGCTTGAGTGAGATTAGCTTCCGCTTTGACAAGTGATGCCTGGGTGCTTTCGTAGGTTGCTTGCAAAGGTGCAGGATCAATTCGGAACAATACTTCGCCAGCTTTGACGTCGCTACCCTCTCTAAAATTACGTTTGAGAACAATACCAGCAGCGCGCGCCCGAACTTCAGCGATACGCGTCGCTTCTAGGCGACCCGGCAGTTCTGTTGTCAAGGATAGGCGTTCTGGAGCAATGCTAATCACAGAAACTTCGACTGGTGGCGCTGCCTGTACGTTAGCGTCCGACTTTTGATCGCAGGCAGCAAGTACTGAAAATAAAACTATAACTAGCGCTATGCGCGTAAAACGATGAAGGGAGCCTACTGAAGTCATAAAGTTCTCGCACGTGAATAGTAAAAACCCGGTTGTAAAAAACCAGTTGAGTAAAAATGGCCATCTTTGAGATTGATGCAGGAATGGCGATAGTACAAAAAATATAGAATAATTAACATTCTTATTTGTGCTGAGTGGTAAAATTTAGCGAAAAATGATATTGTACATACAATCATAAATTTATGTTTCTGAGTTATTTAACTTGTGCACCGACACAAGCGTGCGGCGTTTGGAGATGGTTGAAAATGGCAAGATACACAAAAGAAGAGGCGCTTGATAAGCGCTCTCGCATTTTAGATGCAGCATTGACGTGTTTTATGTGCAAGGTGTTTCACAGACTTCATTAGCAGACGTGGCGAATGCTGCAGGCATTTTAAGGGGGGCAATTTATCGGCATTTTATAAACAAAAGTGAATTGTTTAATGCCATGTGCGAGCGTGTCCGTTTACCTATGGAAGCCTTGATTCAAAATATTGCCGAAGATAACGCGGTTGATCCGTTAGGTCAGTTCCACAGTTGGTGTTTATTCGCACTTGAAGAAGGCGTTAGCAACTCACAAACGCGCAAGATCCGATTTTTTATATACGCCAGCAAAAATGTTTTTTGCAGGGGCGTATTAATATTTAGCGGATTCTTCGTTATGCGGTTGCGAAAAGACAATTGCCCCGCAATCTGGACCCGGCCTTAGCCACAATTATATTGTAGTCATTGTTATCGGGCATCCTTGATAACTGGTTGTTCACTCCTGATAGTTTTGATTTAGGCGAACAAGCCACCAAGATAGTCAATCTTTGCATCCATAAGCTGAAGACCGCGCCGACGTTGCAAAAGAGCTGAGATCTGGCGGTGATAAATATAAATGAGGCGTAACCAATTTATTTGTTTAATAAAGCTAGGCTTTGAATCCCATCGCATTAAAGGTTGTTATCAATAATAAGCAGGTATTAATAGCCCATTCACTTACAGCAGCTCGTTCTCTTTCAATCCGCCCGCTTTGGCTTTTAGTTTTAAACCATTCATCAAAGTATCGTAGTGGGCTTTTGCCAGATCGCGCCTTGTAGAAAATAATTGCTGCTCCGCGTTCAGCACATCGGTATTGTTGCGAACGCCGACCCAGTAGCCGAGTTTATTCGAGTCGAGTGAAGATTGGCTCGAAATCTCTGCCGCTTCAAGCACTTTTACTTGCGCCAAGCCATTACTCACACCCAAGTAGGCCTGATACGCATTCAATGCCGCTGTTCTACGGGCATTATCCAAGTCAGCGCGGGCTTTACCTTCCAGCGAATTTCTTGCCGCAATGCGCTATTGACAGGACCGCCTGAGTAGAACGGAATCGTCCATTGCACACCAATTGAATTTGACGCACCATCACTATTCGAGACTGGGTTGTTATTACCATTAATTGTCGAAAAATTGCGATTGGCAACTAGATCAATCGTCGGTAAATGACCGGCGCGATTTATTTTGATTTGGCGCTTAGCTGTTTCGAGCGCAATTTGTTGCCTTAAGACGTTGAAATTTTGTTGCTCCGCAGTATCGACCGAAGAGGCAATTTGTGCCGGTTGAGGATTTTTCAACTTGACACTCGGACGCAAAGTTGCCATTGGTGCCGGTTGCTTGACCGATAATTTGTTGCAGCGTACTGCGTGCAACTTCGAGATTGTTGGTAGCGGCAATTTCCTGTGCCAGCACCAGATCAAAGTTGGCCTGTGCTTCGTTGGTATCCGTAATGGTTGCGGTGCCAATCTCAAAATTCCCTTTGGCAAAGGCCAATTGCTCGGCAAGCGTGTTTTCTTGTGCTTTTAGAAAAATTAACACATCTTGTGCTGCCAACACATCAAAGTAAGCTTGTCCAACCCGCAACATCAACTCCTGCTGAGCTTGGGAAAAAGCTACTTCACTTCCAGCAACAGAAAGCTTGGCTTGCGCGTATTGCTCCCAATTTGCAGGTTGATATAACGGTTGGATTAATTGTAAAGCGTACTCGTTGCTGGTCTTTCCAGTTGCCGCCCGAACGATTGTAGGCACCTTTTAAACCGATCTCTGTGGCAACAATCCGGCGCGCTCTTGCACACTTGGCTTCGCGCCGGTGTTAAGCGCATACCGCGCACTGGTATAAGCATCATCATTGGCAAGCGCTTGATAATAGGTTTGTATCAAATCAAGTGCATGCGTATCGGCAGACAAGAAAGATCCCGTAATTGGGCTCGCAATAAGCGCGGAAATCAGCGTGTTATGGACGTTGCGTAGCATAGGACTTTCAGTGGCAAGGAAGTGTCAGCGTTTAGCGTGCAGGCTCGGGTGTGATGAGCCCTCAATAGATCGGCATCGTACCATCGACCTTGTTGTGCCCGTGCGTGTATGCCGCTGGTCAGATTGATGATGTTAGAAAAATTATTACGTTCCAGAAACGCCGCCACTGACATGCTGCACGCCCCTTGATGGCAGATGCAGACAATCCGCTGATGCTCTTCGAGTTCATTAATGCGAGCGAGCATAGTTTACATCGGTAGCAGCTTTGCATTGGTGATATGGCAAGTCTCGTATTCCCAAGGCTCACGCACGTCTAACAGGAACGGCGTTGGGCGATCCGGATCGGTGGTCCAGGCGGCTAAGTTCAGGGGCGGTGAGATGTTGCATGATCGTCTGCGGATACTATTCAGAATTTAAATTGAGAATGGGGTGCGGCATTGCGTAAGGGTTTTGCACTAGTCTCAAACAGATTACGAGTATCGTAAGCGCTGTCCGAGATGCGCGTAATGACTTGCGCTGTCATAACAGGGGCTTCGCCAATGATGGTAACGATGCGGCCGCCCACTTTCAACTGCACTAAAAAGGGCTCCGGTAACGACGCAAGTGAGCCCGATATGACGATCACATCATATGCCGCATCTTTACCTTCGATCCAGCCCTGCGCGCCATTTCCCTCGATAACCTCGACGTTCCGCACGCCATAGCTGCTGAGATTTTTCTCTGCAAAGGCTTTCAGGTTTGAATCAATTTCTACGGTCAATACGTGACGTGCCTTGTGCGCGAGCAATGCCGCCATATAGCCCGAACCTGTGCCTATTTCCAGCACGTTCTCATGTTTTGTGACGGCAGCTTCCTGTAGCAGACGAGCTTCAACTTTCGGCGAAAACATGCTTTCACCGCCCTCGCCTGGCAAGGGAATTTCCGTGTCGCTGAAGGCCAGACTTTTATAAGCACCCGACACGAATTCTTCGCGCCGCACCACCATCAGGAGGTCGAGAACGTCTAATTCCAGCACATGCCAGGGACGGATTTGCTGTTCAATCATATTAAAACGGGCTTGTTCGATATTCATGGAGACGGGTTAATGACAGGATGAAGCAAGTATTCTATCAAGGTCACCCCTAAAAACCTACGGCGCGGGTCAATCTTCTTACTGTAATTCTCTTTATGCTCGCTTCAATTTTTGAAGGACTTACGCAAAATTGCCCAAACGGCGTTGTACTCTTCTCGCCGTCCTATTGTGCTGTCTTCGTCGGCAGGGTGGCAAGTCTGCTGCTGGGACAATTTTGCGTAAATCCTATTTTGGTAAATCTCGGGTACATTCTTGCCTTGCGTCATTATCCGAATGTTTTTCACGGTGGGGTTATATTGCGGTTGACATATTTGTTTCGAGCAATAACTTTAGCCACGAGAGCGCCGTTGTTTAAAGGTGAGATGTGCCTTTAATAAGCTATGCTATAGCCTAGATGGTCCTAAAATTAAGTGCCAAAATAACGTTGAATTTGTCGGTTGTTCCGGTAGCTCCTGCCGCTGCCATCGGACATCATTCTGTCATCTATACGCTAAGAAAGCACAACGCTGCTGGGGTGATTTTGCGTAATCTTAATATAAATAATACGCAATAATCTCCAAGAATATCGATGAAATTAAAATGGCTAGCTGTATTCACCTTGATTGGTACATTTTTATTGGGCTCATGCGCGATGTTGATCGGCCCGCGCAATGGCAATTTTCAATAATAAAAATGCAAGAGTCGCTGAATAAACGTTTGCCATTCACTAAGCGTTATCTGGGGCTGATCGAGGTCATTGCGAACTATACAACGCTGGCTCTCGATGAGAAGCAGGGACACTTAATAATTAACATGGATGTCAAGATGGGACTGCCCTTGGCTGACAAGTCTTGGAACGAGAAACTGTCTATGTCGGGCGTAATAACGCTGAATGCTGCGCGTACTACGGTTTTGTTGAACAATATTCGGTTGGATAACATGGATAATGCTTACATTGGTCAGGTAACGCAAATAGGGGTATTGCTGGCGCGGGAGGTATTGCAGACGGTGCCGTTATATAGTTTCAAACCGGAAGATTTGCGCTATGTTGGTGTAACGTTTGTGCCAGTCAAGATCGTCACAAAGTCCGACCGCCTTGTGGTGACCTTTGAACCACAAAAATGAGTAGGGTTATGGTCACTTTGATTTCCCTATTTGTTATATTTAATTTAGCGAAGCGATAGAGCTTCTTCTCAAAGCCAGCCTCTTTGTTTTGCCCTAATACATAAATGAAAATAAGTACTAAAAATACCATTTTCTTTGTGTATGATTCATTGTTGCGCGTAATTAAAATACTGGAGAATAGTTTGGCAAATGTTTGTTCCGCCGATCTGGATATTGGTTTCGCTTCACTTAATTATGTACAAATCGGTATTCTTGGGATCATTCAAGGCATATCCGAATTATTGCCGATTTCATCTACTGCGCATATGCAGATTGTCCCGGCGGTATTGGGCTGGCATGACCCCGGTGCGGCATTTTCAGCAGTACTGCGTCAGCGTGATTACATGAATTCATCGTTTCGACTAGGCATGGCTATTCTAATTGCGACGATTCCGATTGGCATCGTTGGACTGGCATTATCACCCTTGTTGAACGCCCCATTGCGCAGTCTGACCGTCATCGGTTGCGCTTGTATTGGTCTGGCGATCTTACCGGCGCTCGCAGAGTTGCATGCAGGCCATTGTCGCACTGTCGGCGAGATGCGCATGCGTGGCGCTGTCATCGTCGGTCTGGTCCAATTCGGTGCGTTAATACCCAGTGTTTCCCATTCCGGCTCGAACTTAACCGCAGCGCTATTCCTCAACTTTAAGCGCGGAGAAGCCGCCCGCTTTTCATTCCTGCCGGGTTTTCCCGCGATCGCCCTGGCGGGCTTAAAAGAACTGTGGCATTTGCCGCACGCGCGCGCGCCGATGGATGCGTGGTTGCTGTTAGGATTTGGTCTATTGGTTGCTAGTATTTCGGTATTTTGCGCGATTTGGATGGGGTCTGATGAAATCCCTCGAAAAGTTCTCAACCTGGCTATTCATTATTTACCGCACCGCGCTCGGGATATTTTTACTATTGACTTTCAGTAATGGTTTCCTGCATTAACTCTTATTAACGTTGAATCATTGTACCATGCAGTGCTGCACAACTTAGTTTAATCAATGTTTGATCAAAATAATTCGCAAGCGCTTACCATCCTGCAAACCATTTTCGGCTATCCGTCGTTTCGTGGTCAGCAGGCAGAGATTGTCGGTCACGTCGCCGCGGGCGGCGATGCACTGGTATTGATGCCAACCGGTGGCGGTAAATCCTTGTGCTATCAGATTCCAGCGCTGTTACGTGAAGGCGTCGGCGTCGTGATATCCCCGCTGATAGCGTTGATGCAAGATCAGGTCGATGCGTTAGCGGAAGTGGGTGTACGTGCTGCATTTCTCAATTCGACTCAAACCTACGAAGAAGCGACACAGATTGAGCGCCGGGTACGCAGTGGAGATCTCGATCTGGTGTATGTTGCGCCAGAGCGGTTGTTGACACCGCGCTGTCTCGACTTACTGGAGTCCTCAAAAATTGCCTTGTTTGCGATTGACGAGGCCCATTGCGTATCCCAATGGGGTCATGATTTTCGTCCTGAATACATCAAACTATCGATACTTCATGAACGTTTTCGCATTGTCCCGCGTATTGCGCTGACCGCAACCGCTGATCATCAGACACGCACAGAAATTGCCTTGCGTTTGCATTTAGAAGACAGTGCAAAATTTGTATCGTCATTTGATCGCCCCAATATTCGTTATCAGATTGTCGAAAAGGCCAATGGCCGCAAACAGCTACTAGATTTTATTCAGGCTGAACATATTGGTGACGCCGGTATCGTCTATTGCTTGTCGCGCAAAAAGGTGGAGGAAACTGCTGACTTTTTGACCCAGCAAGGTATTTCTGCGTTGCCTTACCATGCAGGTATGAATTACGCCACGCGCACCAAACATCAAAAACGATTTTTGCGCGAAGAAGGTATCGTTATGGTCGCCACTATTGCTTTTGGTATGGGTATCGACAAGCCCGACGTACGCTTTGTCGCCCATCTGGATTTACCTAAAAGCATCGAAGGCTATTATCAGGAAACCGGCCGTGCCGGACGTGACGGCGGCCCCGCCAATGCTTGGATGGCGTATGGCTTACAGGATGTAGTCCAACAGCGTCGTATGATTGATGAATCCGAAGCCGCAGAAACCTTTAAACGCGTACTAGGCGTCAAGCTCGACGCCATGTTAGGCCTGTGCGAAACGCTGTATTGCCGTCGTGTGCGATTGCTTGACTATTTTGGACAAATGTCAACTCGCTGCGGCAATTGCGACACCTGTATGACACCGCCAGTGTCCTTTGATGCCACGGTTGTGGTACAAAAATTACTTTCTACCATTTATCGGGTTGATCAACGCTTTGGCGCCCTGCACGTGCTGGATGTGTTACGTGGGATCGACTCGGATAAAGTCAAACAATGGCGCCACAATGATTTATCGACATTTGGCATCGGCAGCGACCGCAGCGAGCAAGAATGGCGCGCAATTTTGCGTCAGTCAATAGCGTTGGGCCTCGTCAGCGTTGATTCAGAGGCATATAACGCGCTGAAACTCACGGATGCCGCCAAACCGGTTTTGCGCGGCGTACTTCAGGTACAGCTACGAGAACATCAAAAGCCGGTTAAACA
>JACMQE010000232.1 GCA_014377145.1 Glaciimonas sp.
AATCGGCAAACCCGACGCCATGGTTTCCAACAAAATATTGGGCATATTCTCACAGCTTGAGGCAAACAGCCCCAAATCAGCCTCCGCATAACGAAGATGCAATTCATTAAAAGGGATAGCTCCGTGATAGTGCACCCAGCGCCGTACCGCATCCACGCGGTCTATGGTTTGATTCAGCCGTTTGAGCGCAGGCGGATAAGCAGGCCCCACCAAATCCAGCACTATCGGAAAACCCTGTTTGCGCAAGGCGGCCACAGCCTCCACCACATGCCATTGGTGCTTGTATTGGTCAATTATCGACACATACAGCACGCGATACGGGTGGGCGTCGTCGTATTCAGCGATGGCACACTGCAGTTTGGGCGCCTTGTTAAAGCGAGGGTTGAGCCCATGCGGCACGATGCAGGTTTGCCCGCGTAGCTTGCCGGTAACGCGCAACACGACATCACGCGCGTATTCCGTCAAAAAGATAACTCCATCAGCTTTTCGGAACGAGCGCGATTGTGTCAAGCGCAGCAGCAGCAATCTGAGCATAAACAAAGTCCAGCCATAGCGCAGTAATTCAGGCATCTCAAACGGCAGCAGGTTTTGGCTCATGGTCACCACTGGGTGAAAATTTCCCGCATAACTACCCCCCGGTACAAACAACACATCACAGCCTTCATCACGCGCAGCTTGAGACAAACGGTAGCGCTGCCAAAGCGTGCGCTGTAGCAGCCCTTTATCCAACGCCGGTGGATTGCGCTTGCTTAGCCAGGGCTGAGCTTCCAGTGCTTTCAAAGTTGGTTTGCCACCCCAAACTACAATATGGTCAATGTCATGCCCTGCGGGTTGCGCAGCACGCAGCAATTCCATTAGATGCGTAACACCACCACCGGCGCGCAAGTTGGTGGCGTCTATCCCTATGGTGTATGGCTTAACCTTGCTCACCCGTTGTCACTGTGTAAATAGCCTAATGCCGCACTGCCCTGTTGCCACCGCCATGCATCGGCACACATTTGCTCCAAACCACGGCTAGTTTTCCAGTTCAGTAGTTGCTGCGCCAGCGTGGTGTCTGCCCAACACTTGGCAATATCCCCAGCTCGACGCGGCCCAATCTTATAGGGGATGACATGCCCACATACTTTCTCAAAAGTTTTGACTATTTCCAGTACTGAGTGCCCCGCACCGGTGCCCAGATTCAGTGTCAGCAGGCCATGCACACGGCTCAAATAATCAAGTGCGGCGACATGCCCATCAGCCAGATCGCAGACATGGATATAGTCACGCACCCCCGTCCCATCAATAGTCGGGTAATCATCGCCCCACACATTGAGGTACTCGCGCTGGCCAGCCGCCACTTGCGCCACGTAGGGCATGAGATTATTGGGCAGTCCTTGCGGGGCTTCACCAATCAGGCCAGATTCGTGTGCACCCACAGGATTAAAGTAGCGCAAGCGGGCAATCCGCCACTGGGGATCGGCCTGATACAAATCGGCGAGGATATCCTCTATCGTCAGCTTGGTGCGACCGTAAGGGTTGGTAGCAGACCGATGGAAATCTTCACGGATAGGCACGTTGGCAGGATCGCCATAAACGGTGGCTGAGGATGAAAAGACGAGCGTCTTTACTGCGGCCCTGCCCATGGCGGCGAGTAGTTGCAATGTGCCAGTGACGTTATTGTCGTAGTAATCGAGTGGCTTTTCGGCAGACTCGCCAACCGCCTTAAGCCCAGCGAAGTGCATGACCGCGTTGATTGGGTGGGCCGTAAATAGACTGTCAAGTGTTGCACTATCGCGAATGTCGCCCTGAATAAACACCGGACGTTTGCCGCAAAGGGTGGCAAGACGATCAATGACATTAGCGCGACTGTTGCAGAGATTGTCGAGAATAACCAGTTGATACCCCGACTGCGCTAGCGCAACGCAGGCATGGGAGCCAAGAAAGCCGGTGCCGCCAGTGATAAGGATGGTTTTCATTAAAAAGTAACCTCATATTCCCGTCGCCATAACTAAAACTACCATTTTCGAAGTCGCTATTACTCCGCTGTGTATCGAATTTCAGTCGCCAATTTATTTTGGATTGTATATTCCAAAACAAGCTCGGATGAGCACTACTAACACAGAGAGATTTCCCTTAACGCTGCTGATTTGGGTGGGCACTTCACCTTTCGGATAGCGCCGTATAGTTGGCAATTCGACACACCGATAACCAAGTTTTGGGGCGCGATATGATAGGTACGCCAACAACTCGTAAGTCATGAATACGTCGCGAAATGGAGAAACCTTTGGATCAAGCAGCATCTTGCGGCTGTATGCACGGTAACCTTGTGTGGTATCTGTCCAGTGGAAGCCGGAAAACAAACTCAGCATCGGCGCATGAATAAAGCGGATGGCGAAGTCGCGAGATTTTGGCGTGTTTTCCGCAACGCCACCTGAAATGAAGCGCGATGCTTGAACAAAATCTATCCCCCGCTTGAGTTCATCAATGAAGCGAGGTATTGCTTCTGGATCATCCTTGTCATTGCCATCAATAGTAACAATCCCTTCATAACCTTGGTCAAGTGCGAAAGCATAGGCACAGCGTAATTGGGCACTTAATTTTCCCGAACCAGTCTTTAGTAGTAAATCACGCACTCCATTTTCTTGGAGTAATTCAATCTCTAACGAGCCATCCGTACTTCCGCCATCGACGATAATGATGTCAGCGATATTCTCTACTTGGAGAGTTTTCATTCTTTCAAGTAAATTTTGGATTCGCTTTCCCTCATTGATAACGGGAATAACAACGCACCAAGAATGTTTTTTTTCAAGCCATAGCAACTTTTTGGAAACAGGCACTTGCCAAGAAAATCGCTCTGCAGAATGAACGCAACTATTCACAAATCTCCCAATTTATTGGATTGAGCGAAACAATCCTTCTCCGAATTATGATTGGAGGCAAGAGAGAAAAATAAAACCATCCATCCAATCACCAAAAATGGAGAAAACCATAGAACATAATTCATGTGCCCGTGAATGGCCGAGTGAACCTTGAACAGGACAAACCAAGAAATTGGTGCTAATGCACTATAAAAAAAACACACACCCAATGCTAAGGATTTCCTAGAAGTTCTAGTAGTCAAATTAACAGCTGCCAAAACATGCAATGCAACGATAAAAGGAAAGGATACAGTAAAAAAAGCTACCGGGGGAGTACCCCAATTTACAACATAATTGCGCAATACAGACCAAGCAGACATGTCAACGAATTTGTCGAGCCCTGGATATACGGCACTAGCAACAAACCCGGTGGACATCTGCGATCCCCGAATAAATGTATCGTAAAAGCCGTGGATGGGGGTATCAGCCCTAACTAAGGAATGGAGAACTACCGCTGCCAAGAACGACACAAGCGCAACAACAAAAAGTAGCGCACCATCAACAAACAACCTTTTCAGGGAAACATTGTCGCGAATAGCTTTATAAAGCAGGGGAATTGATGACATAATCACTACGGTACTTACATACTCATAGCCACACAAGCATTTTATGAAAATGGCAAATGCATAGAAATATATTAATCGTCTTTGGTTCAAGAATCGCTGAACCATTGGGTTGTATAGCAATAAAACGACAACCAATGGCAAAATCCATGTCCAAGTCATCCAATACAAATTTTTCGCAAAAATAGTTATCCAAGGAGATGCGACAATGGAAAAAACCATTCCAAAAGCAGCGAAAATCCCAAGCTCAAAAACAACCGCGCTCACAATCAATGCAAGCAAACCAGCGAGAATAAATGAATTAATTGCTCTGTAATATTGAATGTCATTAAAATTAAATATCCTGTGCAATGCTGAAAATAAATGCCCTTGCAGCCCGAATTGCGACGGGTAAGGTAAAGTAATTATATTTGATTTCTTATCTGAAAATGCCCCATAAATATCACCTATACTAAGAGGGGATGTATAAAGACCTAACCCTCTTGATGGCTGATTGGAGGATGCGTTTAATATTGACAGCACAACAAGACTTTCTGAATCATTCAGGCTCACATAAAATGAGGGTCCTGCAGCTTTAAAGAAATTGCTTTGAAATGACAGAAAAAAAACAATAAAGCTAACTACATATAATAAATATTGGCGATAACGTTGTAGGAATTCCACAATCTCGAATTTCATTCAATTACTTCCTTCAATGGTATCCGGTTAACTTGCGAATTCATGCGCAAAAGGTAAGCATTAGCGCGGTTGTTCATTTCGATTATTTTTGCTTCAACTTACACGAACCGTTATCAGCACCACGCCGGCAACAACAAGCAGAATTCCCGCGATAGTTGTCCAGTGGAACGGCTCACGAAAGATCAGCAATGAACACAATGCTACCGCTGCCACAGCGCCAGAGGTGAGTACCGGGTGCGCGACATTCAGCGGCAAGCGTGCCAGAGCAGCGGCATAAAACAAGAACGCTGTTCCATATAACCCCAGCCCCAACCAGAACGGCCAGTTGTTAAGCGTTGCCATCGGGTCACTGAATGATGGGAACTTGCGCGGAGGCATCATGGCAATTTTTACCAATACACTCGCCGATGCATTAGCTGCAATGCCAAGAATCAAGATAAGCCATTTCATACTTCACCCAGATTGCTGTTGTTACGGTAGTGACGAATCGCCACACCGAGCGCACGCTCGATCGACAGCAGATGTGGCTCATTCTTGGTTGCCAGCATCTCGATGGAAACGATATGTTCTGGCAATCGCTGTCTCAAGCACTCAGCCATCGTGGCGTGGTCTGTCCCTCCATCACCCAACGGAAGCAGGTCTGGCTCACTGGCATGGATATGCCCTATCAGCGATACACTGTTTTGCAATACCACCACCGGATCTTCACCGTTGATCGTGAGTGCGCCGGTGTCCAATTGCATACGTATTGCCGGATGCGCAACCTGTCTAACCACTTCTGCGGTTTCTGCACTGGTGGTCATGAAGTTGGCACCATAGCAGGTAGGATTAGGCTCCAGGCAAATGACAACGCCATACGATTGTGCGATATCGCCAAGCCGCCTAAGGAACGGAATCGCAACCCCGATGACTTGCTCGTCGTTTAGACCACTACGATCTCGATTTTTTGGTGAACCAAACACAACACGAGTAGCACCCAGACCACCGCCAATGCGGCATACGGCAGATAAGCGTTGTAGCATTGTATCCTGAACATCAGGCGAACCGAATAAGTTCAGGCCGGATGTGCCAAACAACAGCGCCTGCATTCCGGTGATTTCGATACCACGCTCCGCCCACCAGCGCTTTACGCGAGCCATTTCCTCGTCGGTTGCACTAGCAGGCTCCGGAAAATATTTCCCCGGTACAACATCAATCGCATCAACGCCATAGTGCTTAAGCAGTTTGGCGACATCTTCGTCCTCAAATATATCCCACGCGATACCGGAAACAGCCAGCCTCATGCGCTCGCCCCCTGTGTGGCCTTCAGAGTGCGTGGCTCAGACTGAGTATAGGAACGGACTGCTTGTATTGTTTCACGGCGGCTGTATTGATAGTGGCCAGTAGCCCCGAAAATCTCAGCGTGTCGAGTACGCATGTCATAAATTGCCGGATTGTTTGGCTGCACTTGCTCAAACGACTTTCCAAAACCTTGCGCTGATACATCCGCCACACTGATAGGCTCTGCAGTCAGGTGTACCAATTTCAGACCTGCATCAAGTGCGATTTGAATGTCATACCAGAGATTAACCATCGGATAGAACTGAAACACACCGCGACTATCAATAGCATGAAGATTGTTGTCATTCAGAAAATCGAAGATGATGTTCTTGCGTAATTCGGGTCCCACCAAGCCAGGCAGACGAACAATCAAATGGTGCGGAAAGTGGCTTTCGACAAATTTTTCCAGCAGGCGACGATGTAAGCCGTAAGCATGCAGGTCAGTCTCATCTACCGGCGTTTCTTCGTCAACGTCCAGTGGAATATTGAATATATCTACGGTGCTAATCAATACAAAGGTTTTGCAATTCATCGAGATCATGTTCCCTATCAGGCCGTCTATTTTTTCTCGATCTGCTTCAGGTTCGCGATTTGCAATCCACTTTTGTGCGGGCGCACCTGCACAAACAACTGTATCGAAAGACTGGCCAGCAATCTCGCCGATATTGGTCGAACGATATAGAAATTCGAAGGGTGCTTGCTTTAGAAGAGATGATCCTACAAATCCAGAAAAGCCAATCAATGCATTAGGTAATTTCAATTGGTACTCTACTAATTTTGAATGCAAAGGTAATGTTGACTTTAGAGAAATCTTGCTATCTCAAGCTTATCTAGAATAGCAGCAGTACTAACGAACAAACCTACTACTGCCCGAGCAGTTTATATATTTCGGTATTTGACAATATACTAGTGCGGATCAATTCTGTAAAAAAAGTACGTAGAGCCGTCCCTATGTTTAACTGTTATCTTTGTATATTTTGCTAGACCTGAAAACTCACCCTCTCCCTCTATGTAAACATACGCGCAAGCATTTCGTTTCTCTATAAAGGACTGAGCCCTTTTTTCAGCTGAATATTCAAGGATGCTGCGATGAAACAAGACATTTGCATGACCTCGTACCGCTATATTAGAGACGAAGAGTGCGCATCCAACATTTACTTTATCTAATATTTGCGATGCAAGCTGCCTATTCCCAGCTTCAATAGCGCTCCACGATCAACAACAGTCACTCATATCTGCTTTATAACTTTTGTATCCATGGAAACTCGAAATTAATATAAGTACCAGCAAAACAACTTGCCCATCAGTCTTAAATTGAGAAAATAAAAATGCCAATATCAACGAGGCTGGAACGATAAATTTCAATCTATCAAAAGAAAATTGAGTAGCATGTTGTAGCATTACAATGTTTTCAAGCAGTGGCATACACGCTGCAACGAAAATAAATAATGTTGCCTGTTGCCTGTTGCCTGTTGCCTGTTGCCTGTTGCCTGTTGCCTGTTGCCTGTTGCCAAAATAAGCTAAGGCCAAAATTAGGAATATTGTTAAGGCAAACAATCCATATGAAAGTCCATAACCTTGGATCAATTCAAAGATTCTAACTTGTGATGTATTTCTTTCGACAAACCTTCCTATAAACGCATTGATTGCTGGCCTGAAACCGACAGCAAGACCAAAGTGCATAATAGTGAGAATTCCCGCAATCGTGGTTACGGTAAATATCTGCATCGCCAGCACCCTTGAATATATTGAAGAGCGGCCGTTAAACCACAGAAGAAAAATCAGACCAGCATTAAAAATATAGCCAGTCAAGTCTATCAGGGGACCAACAAAAGCCGCACCGACTATTGCTAATGTATATAAGGAACGAATTTCTTTGGTTTCTTTTGTTAACCATCTAAATAATAAGTAGAGGGATAGAATGAGTATCGGCTGATATAGGCTCTGGGCCCAATAAATAAGTCCATGAGATAGCAGGGCTTCACGGCTAAAAATTCCTATAGTGCTGCCAACCAGAGCTCCGCCAACTGAAGTCCATGGGCTGTACCCATTAAATTTAAGCAGGCTTACCAATAGAATATAAAGTGCAAATGCGCTCAGACCACCGGGAAAAAAATTGAAGTGAGCTAAATTTGTTACTGATGGCTCCAAATCAAAGGCTTTGAACCAAAAATAGGGAGCCAGAAAGCCAAGGGGGGGAAAGCTTGTGTAAATATAGTCGTGAGTCTTGGTGGGGACAGTCGCCCCCCATGTGATGTCCTTGTCCTGTTCTCCTCCTAAAGAAACTGTAGGAAGATACCAATGATTTTCTGCGGGACTTTCCTTCAACGCCGTCACAGTCAGAAGCACGTGATAAGTTGCCTCTAAATTCGGGGCGCCAGTTATCCTTTCGAAATCCTGCTGTCGCAAACTAAAAGAAAGAATTAGCTGCAAAATTAATAGGCATACACCCCAAAAATATGGGTTTCGGTGCGCGTTATTAAAAACTCTCATGATCCAGCTTCTCCAATACATCGTAGATGTTGTCAATCTTCCCACCCAGCACCGAATAACACCCCGGCAACTCCAAGTGCTTTTCATACAAAATCGGCCTACCGTCATCCCCCTCATTCTTCACCAGAACGGTTTTGACTTCAAATAACGAATCAACATACTTGGCATCAAGCACCGCAGGTAGATACCGCACTACATCCCTGACCATACGATCCACGCGAGTGCTGCGTTCATAATCATTCAGCTTCTGGTATGGATCGATGCCCTGCTGGTCATTCCAGTGCATGTGCGGTGTGTAGCGCACATGCGAAAGGGTGTGCAAGCCGCGTGCGGGGAAAGGCATCATAGAAAAGAAAGGTCCATCCATCACGGTAATGCCCAATCCTACGAGTGAGGTCGGCACCTGCATTAATGCCAACTCGGTGATTTCTTGCTTGAGACCGGCGCGCGTCCCTGCGAAATCGCCAGCAAATTGATTGAGTCCGGTATAAGTGCAATTGAATACATAGCGACTGACAGTTTCTCCCTCACCACTACCCTCATGTCGAGTGGCGACCTTCAGGACGTTATTACCTTTTGAAATGGCTGCCACGCAAGTTTCAAGACAAATTTCTACCCCGCACTCATTCAATTCTCGATCAGCCCAACTTGCCAGCTTTCTGGCGTCGAAAGCATATTCTTCAACCTGAAACACTTCTTCGATCAGGCGTGGTTCAAATAGCTGGCGCAGAGCCGGATCTGCCGGCTCGATCTTTGCACCGATTTCTTTGCAGAAGCGAACAAATTGTTTGGCCGTCACTTTTGAGTTGTGGCGAGCAATGGCATAGAGCTTGGTGAAATCCTGTTTCACCGCCTCCGGCCAATCACGTACAAAGTGCGGAAAATTGATGCGACTGCGATAGGCTGTGGTGAAGCTGCGCGGGTAATGATAGCCGTTGTGAACGCGGGCTTGGTTGTTATAAGAAGCGCGGGTGAGAAGTGCTGATTCACGCTCCATCAGCACGATACGCTTTAGGCCGCGTTGTTTTGCCAAATAAATTGCAATTGCTGCACCATAGAAGCCCCCGCCAATAATAACGGCATCGATTGTCGAATCTTGGCCCGTCATCTAACGACTCGAGCTGTGTGAGCCTCAGATTTTTTCGGTTGTGGCATTGATTCTTCGATATTCAGCTTTTCACGGCGAGTCATACGGGCGCTGGTGAATTCTTGTACTACATGGTATAGCGGACTTTCATTTTGCAGACTTACCATATTCAGGATGTATTCGCCCAACACCAGCAATACCATCGAGATCAGGAAAAACATGCCGGACTGCTGCAAAGAAAGACTGACCCAGCCGGCTGCCACATCGGCCTTAAAGACCGCAACCACAATGACATAAATCGAGTACACAAGATTTGCAACAGCACCAAACACAGACAGCGATGTCACAAGGCGCATCGGGGCACGGGTAGTCGAAACCAGCAGCCGTATTCCTTGGTCGATACTTTCGCCAAGTCGCTTGGTATGCTGGGTTTTAGGTTTTGCGCTATAGCTGAGATTGACCCGGGCAAAGCCGCCGGTTGCCGGAAGGTGCCGGTAAGTCATGGCTGGCTGCTGGTGCTGCAGAATGAAATTCACGACGCGCTTGCTCAAGACGCGGTACTGTGGGGCTTCTTTAGCCAGATGTACACCGATTAACCTTTTGTACAACGCATGAAATATTGCATGGGCACCTCGATACGCAAAACTTTGCGCCGGCTTTTGTTCGTTATTTGCGAAGACTACATCTGCTCCGCTCACAGCTTTGTCGAGCATATCGGGTAAAAAGTTTATGTCGTCGATAAGCGGGTCAATGACAGCGACAAAATCACCCAGTGCATTTTCCAAACCAACCCAAGCTGCAGTATCGGCATCGACTTCTTTAGAGAGCGCGTATATCTGCAAGTTGGGCAATTCGTCAACACCCGCAAGCGCCTTTAAACGAAGTTGAGAGTCGTCATCTGAAGCATTGTCCACGATGACTATCTCATAGTCCGATACAAACTCGCCCAATATCCGGCTAACATCAACAAGCAATGGTTGAAGTTGATCAGCCTGGTTCCGGATTGATATAACCAAGGTGAGAAATATTGGCATCTGTGACATTGTTATTAAGGACACCAAAATGATATGCTGAACAGATATAACTTTTTTAATCGTTTAAATAATCTACTTTCCGGCCGGATATGGAAACGATTCAACAACCATAGCTTTCCTTTTGTCAGAAGTGTTTCACGCAAGCCAGCATCAGGAAAAAACTTCCCCCACCTTTTAACGATGTCCGGGCAATCTGCAGCGGCCATGTAATATAGACGGGTTATATGATTTAAAATTGCCTCCCTGGCTTCCCCATCACAACGTTGGATCAAACCGGCCAGAGCGGCATCTACTAAATCCATATTCGGTAATGATTCAGCAGATTCACGAATTTTGAGCACCTCATCAATCCCCAGAAGATCCAATCGCTTAATTTTAAAGATGTGCTCCCAATACCTACGTTGTATCTGCAATGATACTTGTTGCTGTACCACCGCTGCTTTGGAAGAAATTTGTGTAGCATGCACACGGTACAGCAGCAATACCTCCTGCACGTTTGTCATCTTCCAACCTGCTTCAGCCGCCCGCTCCCATAAATCGTAATCTTCCGCCTTCTCACATGCTATGTTATAGCGTAAATGTTTAACCAATTCTGTACGCATCATTACTGCGGGATGGGCAAAGGGTGAACAGAACAATATTTCCATCTTGATAGCTTCATCAGTTTGACGTAGCTTTACCAGACGTTTATCCGATGAGCCAAAACGTCGCACCCAACTGCCCGAGATATCTGCTCCTGTTGTTCCGAGCCATTCCAGCTGGCGTTCAAGGCGATGAGGCAATGCGATGTCATCTTGATCCATGCGCGCTATCCATTTGCCACGTGCAATATCTATCGCATCGTTCAGAGTAGTTACCAGGCCGCGATTTTCGCGCACAATCACCCGCACTCTCGGGTCACGCTGTTCGTATTCCTTCAGAATCTTTGGCGAACCATCAGTTGATCCGTCATCAATCAGGATCAGCTCGAAATCTGAAAAAGTTTGAGCGAGAATTGAGTTAATTGAATCTGCCAGATATTCCTCACCGTTATAGACCGGAAGAACAACTGAGACAAAAGGTTTAGAACCATTTTCAATTAGCGGTGGCATGGCTGCTTCAATCATAACTTTTGCTCCGCTAACCAATTCCGGGTAAGAACTATCCCCTCCATGAAATCAACAAGAGGCTGCCATCCAGTATCCCTTTGCAGCTTGCAAGAGTCCAGTACGTTGGCCTTCACATCAAATGCCCTTTCTGGCAAATTTTCAACTTTAACCTCGCAACCAATTTCATCCATCAAAGGTATTAGCCGCTGGATTACTTCCAAATTACTCAAGCCCATACCAGATCCAAGATTGTATGTACCTGATAGATGACCATGCTCCAATGCACTTACAATTCCTGCAGCCAAATCGCTGACATATATATAGTCGCGAATAGTACCGCTTTGACCGAATATTTTGACAGCCAACCCTTTCATTACTGATGCAATGGCTGTAGCTACAAAACCTTGCCCAACGAACGGCCGCTGCCCGACCCCGTAAGCGTTGGATGGGCGGACACAAACAAACTTCAAGCCATGCGTTGCTGCATATAAGTACGCATAGTTTTCCAAGGTTAGTTTTGTTACGCCATATGGGGAAATTGGCTTTGTTGGATGAGTTTCAGGTATGGGCAATTTTTCCGCCTCGCCATAAACTGTGCCGCCCGAGGAGACCAGCACAAGCTTCACCCCCCTGTCTGCAGCCTCAGAAAATAGCTGCACTGTTGGTGGCAAATTTTGCAGCAAATCCGCTAGGGGATTTTCATAAGATGTGTTTGGTACCGTAGCGTAAGCCAGTTGAACTACTTCCTGATGCACTTCCAGTAACCGGCAGATTAATTCATGTTGTGCAAAATCACCGGATACATAAATTACACCTTCTGGAACAATATTTCGTGGCATCGCATTTCGGCTAAACACGGTTACCCGACGACCAGTAGCAACTAGTTGGGGCACAAGATGTGCGCCTATATAACCATCGCCACCAATCACCAGCGTGCTCATTTCGCTTGTCCTCACAGCTTTACCCAGCTTTGTGGCAGCAGGTCGCTTGCGTCAGTCTGGTTGGCAAACCAATTTTTCGGAGCAACGACAATTTTGTCCAGTTTCGGATTTAACCATGCACCCCACCAGCTGAAAGAACTATTCGCTATGATGTGATGATTGCACATGCTCATTAGTCGCATGTCGTTATAGCTTTCCTCTCCCTGGTTGCAGTCTACATATTGGTATTGGTGTGGGATATTCAAATTATCCCGCACCCATGCTATGTCGTCTGAGAATATAAAAAAATTCGGCTGTTGCACTCGTTCAGCAACATATTGAATGGAATGACGATAATAATCCAGCGTGCAAAGACCATGTGTCTCGGTAGTTTGTGGGTTTGTAGCGTAATCACCCCGCCGCACATGCAAACTCACTGCATTCACACTGTTTATTTGTTGTGCCAGTTTTTCATTTTGGCCTACCAGTGATTGCCGAAAAGTAAAATCTGCGCATATTTGCGAAGCAGATTCCGAAAAATATTTTTCGGACTGCCAGTAACCAACCATGTAGCAGTCGTTTGGCACGTGTTTTATACCTGGCCAATATTTAAATTGCGGCTCAACGACTAACTCCTTGCGACGAAACAACGCCATTTCTTTCCGTAGCAGCAGGTGTCGAATATGGCTTGAAGATTGCCATCCTAGAATATCGCGCATGTCCGCTTCGTTGGCGATACCTGCCGCACAATTGAAAATGCGCTGTAGCTCAAATCCTTGATGCAAGCCATAACTCGAAAAACCCGAAATATCTAAACACAACGACACGCCGCGTTCTAACGACAAGGCGCGACCAGCCGCATACTGAAACATCTGGTTTCCGAGTCCGCCGATAAGATTGGTGATGGCCATTATTAAATATTTCGATGCCTAATGTAACTTGAAATGTAAATGGCTTTCTTGGGCCGTAACGCAAGAAACAGTAAAAGTGGATAGATCGGCAAAATATATCGATAGTGCGGGAACGGTACAATCGAAACCATTATTAAATAAAGGCAAAGCAAAAAAACTATATCATCAGCTAGCTGCAATTTTTTCTTTAAAATAACCGGCATCAAAGCAAGTATGAAGATAGACGCGAACAAAACGCCACCTGAATATATAGTCAACAAGAGTCGAGGCACAACAACAATAAAATAGAGGTGATATTGAGCTGCTAATTCTTGCAATAAAACCGTAATCCCGAGGCTTTCGGCGGTCTGCCCTCTCAAAAGGACTTCAGCGTACGAATCCATATTAGGCAGGTCAGAATAAAAAAGCGAAATCATAGTTATCATTGCAAGCAAAATAAATGGCCTACGTCCTGACCGCAACCCACGTGAAACAAGAAAGAACATGATCAAAACCAAAAATTCTGGCTTCGAAAATACCGCAATAGCTATAGCCGCGATTATGTGTTTAGTTCTCCCTGAATGAACATAAATAACCACAAAGAGCAACGAAATTATGATCAAAATTTCTTTGTTGATTGCAAAAAATTGACCCGTCATTGACGGGTTAGCGAGAAAAAGAACAGCAAACGGTAATACCCGAACACCCGCGTATCGATAAAGCTCCCGTAAAGCCAAACAAAACAAAAGAACGATCAATAAGACCGCTAAGTCAAAATTTAAATCCAATAATTTAATAAGTGATACAGGGCCGATCAAATTAATAGGAACTGAAAACCATGGCGTCTCGGAAGCATGAAACCAATAAGTATAAGTATCTGCCGTAACAAGGTTGGACTCTTCATTAAATCCATCGATGGTAAAGCTCATTAACTCAGGCCGTATTCCAGACAGATACCAAAATAAAGCCGAAACAAACAGTACAACCAAGGACCAGAACCATATTGAACTAAATAATTTGACTGGTATTTTCATGATCTGCCAGCTTACAAAGTTGAAGCTATAATTCTTAGTCTTCTCAAAACACCAGCGGCTTTAGACCGCAAATAGAAATAAGCAGTATGGTAGACCCACTGAAACAGAGGCTCCTTTTCAATTTCCGGTCCGATCAACCTTTCGAACTTCCCGGCATTGTTCACCAAATACGCAGGCAACATGCCTGATGTTACGGGTATATATTCCAGCCTGCCAAAACCCGGCCTCCTAAAAATGTCATAACCATGTTTAACATTGTATTCGACGCTACTTAGCGTAGCCGCCGTATTAAATTCGCGATGTCCCCAGCTTCTGATTTTATTTTTAATGGCTTCCACATTGCCTATGCTGGTGAAATGCCAACCACCATTCTTAACTACCGAGGGGGAGCTTACATTGATACTTTTTCCAGCGGGTCTAATTGCATTCATCGATAGCGTTGCATATTTCGAAAATACAAACCCACAAGTGCCAATCCAATCTGAATTGTGATAATAATTCAAATAGTAACAAAATTCATGCTGTTTAAAATAAAGTGGGCTATCAACTGAAATTCTGCTTCTCACCTCTACAATACCTGAAGGATTAGGTATTTCATCTAAATCAGATAAAAGAATCAAATCTCCTGGTGCGATATCCGCAACTGCCAAAGCTCTCCAAAGACATTCTCTCTGAAAGAACTCATTACCCCACCAGAACTGTGTTTTTTTATCGAAATTTTGGCAAGCATCGATAAACTTGTAAATTTTATTTAATACAATTGCATCTGCATTTTTCGGTTCCGCAATGAAGGGCAGATTGGCAAAATCAAGTTCATATTTTTCGACTTTAAAATAAATAATTTTATTTTCAAATTGAGCAAATCGGTTTTTGTTTTTTTCAAAGAAAAACTCTTTGTCACCACCCTGAAACGTGATGGCAGATTCAACAATAACGAAATAATCAACATATTTGTTAAGGACATTTAACCTCAATTCAAGCAAATCAAGCTCATTGAAAAATAGAAAGCAATCGTATATTTTCATTATCTTTTTTAACTAGATGTAAGATTTCCGGTATTTGTCAGTCTATTTGCTCGAATTTACAAACAAAGCCTTCAATCTACGAAAAGGAACTGCAAGCCAACTTAGCAAACACATTGTTGTCAAGTGAACTTTTTTATACGTTTGACTTTGATTGTTGATATTATGTCGAACCACAAAGAGAAAGTCGTCACCTGTCCTGCTCTGCGAACGGAAATCATAAATTTCAAAAAGGTATTTATTCCCTGGAAGCATCATCATCAGTTGAAACGAATCCCTATATTCCCGTTGCACATCTTCAATAATCATCACACCGTCATCATCAAGCTTTGAAAGGTATAGCTCTATAAATCGCTTCTGACTGGACAGACTGTGTGGGCCATCATCAATCATGATGGAAAATTTTCCGGTTAAAGAATTCGCAAACTCAGAACTATAAGCATCTTGACAGAAAAATTTTACGCATTGATAGTCGAGATATTCCTTCAAAGGCCCTACGGGGGTTCCTACTTGCTCCACATCAGCGCCGATTAGTTCTACGTCTTTAAAAAAATTTGCCCATAGTGCAATCGATGCCCCACTTCTCACCCCAATTTCAAATAGCCTATTTTTTTCCATCTGACGCGTGCCAAATTCTTTTTCATAGAACCCTTTTACATATGTTTTGAAATCTCCCTTATCTGTTCCTCGTGGGTTAGTAGAGATATTTAAATTCATATCTCTTAATATACTCATAAGACTTTTTTGACCATTACTATTTATAGTGCTCATATACTTTCCCAAAGTTAAATATTAACAAATACTATTTGATCATTAGATTATGAAGTATTTTATTATAAACACCCTTTACACCGCGCCCTAAGCGTCGACCCACCTTGCGATATCCAGTACCTAATTGTCGAATTGTTACTTGATTATTCTTTTCACATTCTTCTAGCTTTTGATGAAATACAGATACATCGAGCATATGTGGATTAATTTCGTAATTTGCATTGAAAATAATATTTAACATCCTTTCAACGTGATAGGCTTCAGATGGAAAGTAGGTGTAACTTAACAAGTACTTAAGATTCTCATAAAATTCTTTGGGATACTTTACAACTTGCTCTCTGGTTACAACGTAACAAGCTCCAGGACTAAACAGAAGCCAATTTGAAATAATTGAGTTCTTAAAAACAAACGTTAATAGCTCATTGTAAGTCTTGAAATATTTGTGCGGTTTTATTTCTGCGTACCATGAATTATTTTTTTCCAAGAAGGCGCCGTCGTATAACTGGTAAGCCACATCGGGCTTGTCTACCCAATGTCTATCGTCGTAAAGCGATGTATAGCATTTGTTGTCATAAACACGCTCAAAATATTCTTGAGTGACATGACGTCCGATCATATTTCCTTTTGCAAGCATCATATATTGCGGCAATGATTCGTAATGATCAATAAAATATCTGAAGTAATCGGATATGTTATGCCCCGTATTCTCGACAAAAGATATTTTGCTATATTTACGTCTTAGATTTTCTCGAATTTCAACATCTGGCGATTGATCGTATATGTGATAGTCTTCGCAGTAACTTAAGTACTGTTCAGGATCAGTGTTGTAGTTTGAAATGATAAAGAATGTGTTAGTTTTTTTCACTTCTGAACCAATCACAATAAAATTTTATGCTGCAAATCATTATCAGAACCCTAGCCATTTCTTTTTAGTTGATGACGCAAATTGCCGCACTCGAAGTAACAATTTTTTCAGGGTAGATTTGGGTAACTCTGGCGGCCGGCCGGGCAAGGCGTCCAGCTTCTGCTCTGTCTTGTATATGGCATATTCTGCAGTACACTCGTCAAAACTGAACAATGCTCCCGTTTTGTCCTGCCACATCCAGCCTTTGTAGAGATTGAAAGCACACGCCCAAAATCCGTCTGAAATATTGTGCCGTGCCCAATACTTTGGGGCGATAACGTACTTGACGGTTTCACTGGTCCACGCCGGAAAAAATGAAAAACTTGAGTTTGCAAGAATCAAATATTTGGCATTTTTTACGATGGAATAATCTTTTCCAATATCAAAATGATACGACGAATATTGCGGAAGTAGTGCTTGCGTGTATTTCATATCATCGGTAATGATCACAAAATTCAGACTCTTGTTTATCTGCAACATATTGGCTATTGCGTCTGTCCAATATTTTTTTTGCAAAATTAAATCGGGGCTTCCCTTATATTCCCCCCCTCTGATGTTTAAAATACAAATGTCATCCTTAGAAAAATCATAGCAATCAAATTCCGCTTTAACGCGTAGCCAATTTTTGATCTCATTTTTTCTATGTAAAATAAAATTTTCGGATTGGAAATATCCCTCTATTTTTGTGTTGTCTTCAATATTAAGCAACCCGGAATCGTAGTCTCTAATGTCGCTGCGATATTTTTCGTACCAAGTATCTTTTTCAATATAGTAATGACAAACTCCTTGAGGCAAAGCAATTGGTGGCCCTCCTTCAGGGCCATGCCCCCCACTAACCTCTTTCCCAAAATCAAGGTCCAAGAATGATATTCCTTTAAATTTGTTTGTACTCATGATGCCGAACTCCCAGCCCCTATCCAGGGCAAGCGTTCTTGTCACTACGTAACTCCACAATTGGTTGCCAAGCCCTTGACCGTTATATAACTCTGTCACGATCATAACTATCTCAATTTAAAATTTAGGGTAAATACTATTTGATCCCGCCCACTTATGAAATACAAAGGGCTTTATATCGCGAACCTCAGGAATCATGGTTTCATGCGAAAAATATTTCGCCACCTCCAAGGGCGCAAATCGCATTCCATGAGACTCATAAATATGCTTATTTTTAACACAAATAAATCCATCTTCATGAAAGTTTCCATGAAATGGTTCCCACGGTAAATTCAGTTTAATTGGAAGCTCAAGTAATTTTTTACTTCTCAATGAGACACTATTCCCCACCCTCACTATCTTTCCATTAATATCACGATAAGAAAAATCGTCTGTTGGCAATGGCCAAGGAGCGCCTATGTAGTCGTAATTCAGGAACTCATCATTCCAAGATGATGGATTTACTACAAAGCCATCGGCATGTACCAACAACATAAACTCCGTGTCAACGTGTTGATTTAGATCGTATATTGCTTTATAACACCAATAGTCAATATCGTTAATTTCTTCTGTTCTAATATATTCAATATTACTATCCATACCGTAAGGCTTATAGTTTGACAATAGCTTGACACTCCCGAATTCGATCCCCCTACAACTATAGACAAGTGCCTGCAAGTGCTCTTCGACATTTACTGTCGACATCGCAAGTAATGTCACATTAGGGAGCTGAATTTTTAGATTTGTTTCTACTCTCTTCACCGAATCTAATTTGACCGGAGATTTAATGAACGTAACTTGATCAGATTCACCATTATTTGGTTTATTGCCTTGTTCAAATTTATTTATTGCCATACGGGAAAGGAGAAATGTCAACTTTGGAGCAAATAATATATATATCATTAGCTTTTCAATAAATCGATTAGTTTTTTTTATATAAAGGTCTCTGTCATATTTGTTCTCTGACCAGAAATTTACTAATTTTGACAGCAATGCCAATTTAGGCTTACCAAGTTGCTGTTCTACGCTGGAATAATATTTTTTATTACCACATGTTAGCGTACACATGACTTCACGACGTATTACTACCGGACTTTTCTGCAACAAGGTAAAGGCTATTAAACAGTCCATGTTTAATAGCTTGTAGCCGTCTGTTATTTTTTTAATGTCCAATGCCGCCAAGGCTTCTCTTCTGAAAACAGAATAAAAAATATTGGGCTTGCCACGCGCAGCATCTTGCCAGTAATAGGCAATTGTCCTGATTAGTCTAGAGTTGCTTGTAAAGGGCTTAAAAATCTTGAAATGTGAAGACGGGTAAGCTGTTGCTCTACTGCCATCCTCAAACACTTCGCGATAGTCACAAAAGGCAAAATCGACATTCTTGTTCTTTTCCAACTCCTCAACTAAAAGTTCGATGAACTCTGGTGACCTCCAGTCATCATCAGAAAACCAGGTGAAATATTCACCTTGTGCCTGTCTTAACACGAACTCTGCATTGGCAAGAACACCAATATTTTCATCTTGCCAGTAATGCTTGATTCTTGAATCCTTACTGGAAAATTCCTCGATAACCTCTTTTACTTTTGCATCAGGGGATGCGTTGTCAGATATTATGATTTCAAGATTAGGATAGGTCTGCGCGACAACAATCTCTAACATCTTACGCAAAGCATCAGGTCTGTTATAGGTGGGCAGTCCGATACTTACCAGTTTTTTTATTGTTTCATGTTGCATTATCAAGCAGCTCCAATTGTTCCAACAGTATCAACCAGCACGCCTTTTTCCATACGGTACAGTCGGTCACAGTGCTCGACGGTGGAAAGGCGGTGCGCCACGATCAGGATGGTCTTGCTGCTCTGCAGTGCTCTGACGGCCTGCATAACGCCCAGCTCGGTAACCGTATCCAGCGAACTGGTGGCCTCGTCCAGCAACAGCACCGCGGGGTCGTGGTAGAGCGCCCTGGCGATACCAATGCGCTGGCGCTGGCCGCCAGAGAGCCGTATGCCACGCTCACCCACCATGGTCATCAGGCCATCGGGCAGGCTGCTCACAAAATCATCCAGTTGAGCTGACTGGATTGCACGCTTAACGGCTGCATCATCAATCTGCTCATCCGGCAAACCGAAAGCAACGTTGCGGCGCAAGGTATCGTCCGTCAGGTATATCGATTGCGGCACATAGCCGATCTGGTCCTGCCAGTTTCTCAGGTTTTGCTGAATGTCCGTGCCATCCACCCGCACCTCACCCTGATCAGGAGTGAGCAGTCCCAATATGATATCCACCAGCGTGCTCTTGCCCGCACCACTAACACCGATGAAGCCGACTGATTCCCCGCGTTTGATAAGCAGCGAAATATCCTTGAGCGCTGCAGACGCTGCAGCCGGGTAGGTATAGCTAACATGACTCAGCTCCATATTCGAATGGAAGGGCGCGGAAGGCTTCTGCTTTCCTGTAGTTTCCGGTATCTTCAGGTTCAGCTCGGCATGCAGAACATCAATCATCGACATGCCATAACGTAGCGCCTGTACAGCACCCAAAATGCGGCTGACAGAAGGCATGAGTCGAAAGGCGGCAGCGGCAAACAACCCCAACGTGGGCAGCACAGATTCCAGCGACCGGTTTTGCGCCAGCATGCTAATGACCAGTATTGCCAACCCGCTCACCGCCAGCAGCTCGAGCCACAGGCGTGGCAGCTGCTGCAGGGTCGATTGCATTTGCGCTACGTGAGCACTCTGGTCGTTGTGTATGCGATATTGCTGCAGGAAATCAGCTTCCCTGCCAAACATCTTGACATCTTTGGCGCCGCCCAAACCTTGTTGCAGATGCTGCAGGCGCAAGCCCTCATGATACTGGCGTGCCTTTCCCCAGTGCTCAATGCTGCTGTGTGTGAGACGATGGAAACCCCAGGCAGCGGCACCCAGCACACTTACTACTATCAAGGCACCCTGCGGCTCAAC
>JACMQE010000233.1 GCA_014377145.1 Glaciimonas sp.
CTTGGTGGTCTACGCCGATGAATTTGGATTGTTCTGCGCGCACCAAATTGAATCAACGGACGTTCGAGGTACTCATATGACAAATAAGCAAAAGGGAATACTGCTGTAGTAAAGATTAGAGTCCACCAAGGCGATAGTACTGGATAATTTGCCGTCGCAAGCTGCTGCCAGAGATATATCACATATGATATTTTTCCGAGATACGAAAAAAATCTGTTTTCAAAAAAATATCTAATGAAGTGATTTGACACTGGCGTTCCAAGTACCACCGTGCAAATCAAGGGTGGCATAATCGTAATATACATAATTGTCTCGTACCGTTTAGAGAGAGGGAAAAATCCCACCAATGTAAACATAACAATTACAGATAAAACCCAAATAATTAGCGGCAAATTTCTAATAAAAGTCTGCAGTCTTGACCAATAAAGTGCACACGCACAGCCTGCCAGCATGTAAGAAAATGTAGTTAAATAATCTGAAATTGTGGGCCAATCAGTAATATAAAAAACTAGGGAACAGAGTGTAAAACCCGAGAGCGTATAAAGTAGAAGTCGAGGAGATTTAGTTAAATAAAAAATAGTAAAAAAAACTGGGAAAATTAAATAAAATTGTTCCTCAAATGCGAGGCTCCATGTGTGCCCGCCAAACCAACTACAGCTCCCAAGTTGGTGAAAATTACAGACAAACATCGCTGATCTGACCAGTTGGCCGAACGAGACTTGAATGACTGAAAGTATTGAAAGGATTGCTACGACGGCTAAATACAAAAATAACGGTGGGATAATTCTTAATCCGCGGCGCAAATAAAATCCCGTCATGCTCACTTTTGACAACGATTGTTCATTTATTAAGCCCTTGCAAATTACAAATCCACTGATACAAAAGAAAATTAGTACGCCAAATTTTCCAAGGCGGGGTAAGTGCAATGCAAGTTCGGGGTTAATCCATCTTCCTAGTTCGCTATAATTCCCGATATGGTGAAATATCACTAGTAAGACAGCAATAAGGCGCCACGTATCAAGGTAATGTAGCCGTTTGGTATTATGCAAAAAAATTCCTTTTCCCTAAGATTTCCTATTAACCGCCAATTGCGTAATGAGGTTTGACAATTTGATCGCCCAACAACGGTCTGCTAAGCGGGTGTCGAAAAAATCAAAATTCCTACGCAAGCCTGTTCAAAAGCTTACGCGCTTCCGCCAACCATACCCATGCAGTCGAAATAGTTACCTTGAGCTCGCGATCTATGACCGCTCGGCGCCAGCGTTCAGTCCTGGTGCGCGTGCGCTCAACAACCCAGTGATCGAATCGAGCTTATTTCTGCGTTGCGTCAGAAGTGCGGGTCTTCAATTGATCAACTTGTTTTTGCAAATTTGCAATAAGAAAATTTCGAACAGGAATGTCGTATATTCGTTCAAGCCATCCTGAAAGTGCGACTAGAGCTAGAACAAATGCAATCCCACTATATGGCGCGAGGTTGTGAACAACTGGGCCAGACCAGTATGTTAATTGTTCCTTGATGGGAACATGAAGCACGTAAATTGGATAGATAGCCGATCCAAGTAAAATAAGCGGTCGACCCATTCGTGAATCATGAGCCTTCGACGCAAATAGAAGCGCGATTGGGAATATCAAAAATACTGTAAAAAGGACAAATAATTCATCATATACGGCCATTTGCGGGGAGGCGAGTACACCTACGATCATTAGTACTACAACCCAAGGAAATATTTCTCCGCCAAAGTAATAATTTAACTTCGGATAATACCGATGTAAAAGCACCCCAAGGAAAAAGCCATACGTGGATCGGATTATTCCCCCGATAAAACTGAAAACTTCCCACTGGAAGCCCGTATTTAGATGTCCGTTGTGTTTAACAACTAAAAAGATACCAATTGATGCAACGAACACAATGAAAATCAATACACGGGTATTTAATATTGGGTGCATTAGCCCATATACGAAATTCATAATTAATTCGAAAAAAAGAGACCATGAAGGGCTATTCAATGGGAACAGACCAAAAATCCCCGGTACGTAAAATGGCAGGAACATCGCAGTCACCGCTATTATTGCGGCTCCTTGTGCAAGATTCGGATGTTGTACCCAGAGGGGTACGTCATGAACGATACCTAACACGAGCGCAGGTATGCAAATCAAGACCGATAAAAGATAAATTGGATACAGTCTAATTAATCGTATATAGATAAAAAATTTCAGCGAGAGTTTGCCGGATTCAAGTTTTTTATCATAGGCATTCGCGATGACAAATCCACTAAGGATAAAAAATAAATCAACCGCGAGATATGCGTGAGCCAGCTTTAGTGCTGTAAAGTTCCTAAACAGTGATGAGTGCAAAATTACTACAAAATTCGCGGCTATTCCGCGAATGCCATCGAGAAAAATGAATCTACTTTTTAGCATGCAGTGCTCACAATCTTCCGACCTTGGATAAGGGAGATTCCAGCAAATGGTTTTGGTGCTTGCGAGAAATTATCTGTGGGCGATCGCTAGGCAATCCAAAATTATTCATGAAATACCAGCTTTTGGTGGACACATCGATCGTAAATTTAATCGAATTTTTGGAAATCCCATCGTGGAAAAACTATCGATGGAGCGCTCGATGCTGTTGGAGTTGCGCAAGTCTTCGTGCCAATCTCATCCAGAGTGGTATTGAACGACCCAAATCAGGTCTGCCATAGCGCCGTTCGATAAAATCACCAACTCCAAGCATCCGAGCTTCTGCTTGCTTGATATCATTTTTTAAGTAGAGCCTATTGATTTCGTAAAACGATTGACTTAACAATTTTAGCCAAAGAAATTTTCGGAATTTCGTAGGGGTGTTGCTGTACCAAAAAATGAGATAGTTGCGTTGCATTAGATAGAAGAAATAGGGTTTTCTGTCAGTTATGTCATGCACAACCACGTGCCGGATTTTTGAATGGTAGTCGAACCGGCAGATCCAACCCGCAGCAGCTAGCCGCGCACAAATGTCATCGTCGTCGTAATAGGCAAACAAGCGGTTGTCCAGCGGTCCGGTCTCACGTAATGCGCTGACGCGAAATAAAATTGCGGTGCCTGGAATCCACGCATTGGAGGGAAATTTGGCCATCAGTTCGCGGTATCGCGGCTCCGAGTGCGCGCGTATCGTTTCGCGCCTTTGCCAGTCGTGAAATCCGCCGCAATCGTCAGCTGTTGCTGGATCATGCATCTTCATTATCAGAGGCGAGACCGCACCGCATTGTTCGTCGCCGTCCATGACCGCCAACAATGAGAGGAGGGTGCCTTGCTCGGCGAGTGAGTCGCTGTTGACCAGCCAGATAAAGTCGAAATTCTGCTGTTGAGCCATCTGAATGGCGATGTTGTGTCCGCCAGTGAATCCGAGGTTAAGCGGCTCGCGATGCAAGCAAACATCGGTATCCCGCAAACGTTCGGCAAGCTCAGCAATGTCGGCCGCGTCCGAGCCGTTGTCGATCACGACGATCTTGATCGTTCCAGGCGTCGCTGCGCGAACATTCAAAATAGACGTAACACAGGCTAGCGTAAGCTTCGCCGTATTCCAATTTAAGATGCTGATCAATATGGATGGCTTTGACACGATCTTCTCCAAACAAGCCGATCGTCGTGAAAACGTTCGGAACAATCAAATGGTGGTGCCGAGGAGGGGGTTACTAATGCAAATCACTTTGCCTCCAAGTGCAGGTCAGATGGCTTCGCAGACGATTGGTCTTGGCGTTTGATTAATTCGGCCCGTCGCGTAGAGTCCGCTCGCATGCCAGCAAAAACCGGCCAGCTACCGTTTTAGTGTTATTGCCTAGGGCGAGTTTGAGACCAGCTTGCCCCATTTCTGCGGCCAACGCAGAGTCTGAAAGCAACGCGAGTACAGCCGTGGCAATTTCGGAAGAGTTTGTGCCGTCGACGAGAAAACCTGATTCGCCATCGATCACGGCTTCCACGACACCGCCAGCCCGGCCACCGATGACTGGTTTCGCGCAGGCATTCGCCTCGCGAAAAACCAGTCCGAAACCCTCTGTATCCCCATCAGGCATTGTCCGGTTTGGCATGAGGAACAGATCGCATAGACGGAAATAGCGAACGAGATCGTCATCAGATACAGTTCCCACGAGGGTTATGCGATCTTGCAACCTTTCCTCTGCGATGATGTGTTCCAAATCCTTCCGCAGCTCGCCGTCGCCAACGATCAGGTAGTGCACATCGGGCTTGACCTTCAATACCTCAGCCATCGCCTTGATCGCCATGTCCGCACCTTTTCGCGGCACGAGACGGCCCAGAGTCAGTACAACTTGCTTGCCACTCAGCCCGCGACGTTCGATCAAATCCTTGTCTTTAGCGCCCGGCGTAAAGCGATCTGTATCGACGCCATTCTGCAACA
>JACMQE010000234.1 GCA_014377145.1 Glaciimonas sp.
CATCAACTTCGCGCGTGACCAACACGCTGTCATCTTCCAGCACGAATTTGGAGGTAAACGTGGATTGTGGCCAGCCTAAAAATACGGCCAGCATTTGGCCGGTCTGATTGCAATCGTGGTCGATCGCTTGCTTACCCAAAATGATCAATTGCGATTGTACTTTGTCGGCAATCGCCTTCAACAATTTAGCGACCGCTAATGGTTGCAAATCGACATTGGAATCAACCAAAATAGCGCGATCCGCACCAATTGCCATCGCTGTGCGTAAGGTTTCCTGGCATTGGGTGACGCCACCTGGGATGGCGATTACCTCGGTAACTTTGCCACCTTCTTTCATGCGTGTAGCTTCTTCTAATGCAATTTCGTCAAACGGATCCATCGACATTTTGACGTTGACAACATCTAGGCCTGTGCTATCGGATTTAACCTGCACTTTGACGTTGTAGTCGACTACGCGTGACTGGTACTAGTACTTTCATTGGTATGCCTTTTGATTAAAAAATGAAAATCGAATTGACGTTAACATTAATTAGATAAACGATTATAGGAGGGAATAAAGCGCACAACTAAAATTTAGCACAAACGTTCTATTAATTTGTAGGTGAATACCCGATTGATGAGCTCAGAGCCGCAAAATAAGCAAATAATAATGAAGGGAGTAAAAGAGCGATCAATACTATTCAAAACAGCTATCTTTATGAATCATGCCTAATGCATAGAGATGCAAATTAAAACAGAAATTAATATTTAAACAATTAATAGAATACTAATTGTGAGGAAGTTTATGCAAATAAGCATGATTTGAAATGCGAAGGCTAAGCGGTGCCCCGCTTTTTTTGTAAAGAGGAAATAGCAAAACCGTAGGGAGTACTGCAAAGCTGCAGTACTCCCTACGGTTTCACTTTCGCCTCATGAAGAAAACGTATTCTTGATTCTCTTCAATTTGCGATAATAAGTCATTTCCCGTTTGCTTAGAAAACGCCTGAAAGTCACGTACAGAGCCTGAATCGGTCGCTAGCACGCGCAATATTTGTCCACTCAACATATCTGCCAGCGCTTTTTTTGTTTTCAAAATCGGCAACGGACAGTGTAAACCACGTGCATCAAGTTCTTTATTAAATTCCATAGCCAATTTGTAGATCTAAAATTGTTAGACATTCACGGTGTTCGAAATACTTTACGCTAAAATCTCTACTTTAATGCAATGCAACACAAATCCGGCACTTTTAAAATAACCTCGTTCATTAAAGTAACATTTGCTGCATGTATAAAAATGGCGAGGCTTAAAAGAGCAGCAACAAAGTTGCAACGCTTTCGCTAAGTTTACCCGAATGACGTACCAAGTATGCGTTATTCATAACCTTTATGTTGAAAAAGTTATGAATAACGCCTTCAGCAGATTCGCCTCAATCGTATCGCGAAAATTTGATTACACGGAAAGAAGTCTGCCAAAATCGGCCTATTTATAAGCTTTACCGCCAAGTCTTGGTGCCACGTTCAGTCGGCTACAGTAGAAGTCCTATAACAATTACCCGCGTTCGCCAACCCAAGCAGCAACACTTTGCAACGCTGCGGCTAAGCCATTCGGATCCGTGCCGCCTGCCTGCGCCATGTCAGGTCGCCCACCACCTTTTCCACCGACTTGCTGGGCGACAAAGTTGACTAGATCGCCAGCCTTCACTCTCACCTTCGCATCGGCAGTCACACCAGCAATTAAACTGACCTTGCCATCTTTCACCGCTGCCAACACAATGGCCGCCGTTTGTAACTTACCTTTCAACTTGTCCATGGTTTTACGCAAGGTCGCGCTATCAGCACCTTCCAACATAGCTGCGAGCACTTTGATGCCGTTCACATCCACCGCCTGATTGACAAGTTCATCACCTCGATTAGCTGCTAGTTTCGAATTCAAAGCAGCCATTTCTTTTTCTAGCACTTTGACGTGATCCTGCACCTGGCCAATGCGTTGCGTCAGCTCGTCTGGGGACACTTTCAATGCTGACGCCGCTTCAGCTACACGATTGCTAAGGTTTTGAACAAGTACCAATGCGCCCATCCCGGTGACAGCTTCAATCCGCCGAATTCCAGCCGCTACGCCAGCTTCAGCCACTATCTTGAACAAGCCAATATCACCAGTGCGGTTGACGTGGGTACCGCCACACAATTCGGCCGAAGAACCAATCGACAACACGCGTACTTCGTCGCCGTATTTTTCGCCAAATAAAGCCATAGCACCGTTGGCAACGGCATCGTCAAACGACATCAATTTGGCACTGGTAGCAACGTTTTCCAATATTTCACGGTTAACCATGTTTTCTATATGACGAATCTGATCTGCGCTAACCGGCGCGTTGTGACTAAAGTCGAAACGGGTTTTTTCCGCATCCACTAGCGAGCCTTTTTGCGCCACATGCCCCCCCAACACTTCACGCAACGCCTTGTGCATCAAATGTGTCGCGGAGTGATTGCGCACAGTACTTGCACGCTGCGCTATATCCACTTTTGCTCTAATTCGATCGCCAACCACTAGTACGCCTTTATCCAGACGGCCATGATGGCCAAATACTTCAGCTTGAATTTTTAACGTATCGGTCACACCAAACAAGGCAGTCGCCGTTTCCAGCACGCCAATATCGCCAGCCTGACCGCCCGATTCTGCATAAAATGGCGTGGTATCAAGCACCACAATCGCGTCTTGCCCAACTTCAATTTTTTCTACTCCACTGTTATCGACATACAACGCCAGCACCTTAGCGTCATGCGCCAGCACGTTGTGACCGACAAAACTGGTTTTGTCGCCAATGTATTCAAGACCTAACGCTAACTTAAACTTACCACCTGCACGGCTAGCATATTGCTGACATTTCATCGCGACGTCAAAGCCAGCTTCGTCGAGTTCAACTTCGCGTTCGCGGCAAATATCTGCGGTCAAATCCAGTGGAAAACCGAAAGTGTCATAAAGCGTAAACGCTGTATCACCATCCAGCTTTTGAGGATTTTTAGTTAACGCGGCCTCCAAAATTTTCATTCCGTGTTCCAGCGTCTCACCAAAACGCTCTTCTTCCTGTTTCAAGATTTGCTCAACCAGCTCAGCAGTTTCTGGCAGTTCTGGATAGGCAGCGCCCATTTCCAGCACCAGATCCTTGACCAGTTTGTAGAAAAACGGTTTAGTTTGCTCTAACTTGTGTCCATGACGCAGAGCACGACGAATGATCCGACGCAATACATAACCACGACCTTCATTGCCTGGCGTAACGCCATCGACAATTAGAAACGAGCAGGCGCGGATATGATCAGCGATCACTTTCAGCGAATTGTTGGTCAGATCAGTGACATTGGTTTCACGAGCCGCTGCCTTGATCAGATTTTGGAATAGATCGATTTCATAGTTGCTATGCACATGCTGCAAGATCGCAGCCAGACGTTCCAGCCCCATGCCCGTATCTACGCATTGACGTGGCAGCGGATTCAATGTCATTTCACCAGTCTTGACATCGATTTGGCGGTCAAACTGCATGAAAACGTTATTCCAGATTTCGATATAACGATCGCCGTCTTGGTCCGGGCTGCCCGGCGGTCCTCCCCATACATCAGGGCCATGATCGTAGAAAATCTCTGAACACGGACCGCACGGTCCGGTATCCGCCATTTGCCAAAAATTGTCCGATGCAAACGGCGCTTCCTTATTGTCACCAATACGCACAACGCGCTCTGGCGGAAGACCAATCTCATTGACCCAAATGTCATAGGCTTCGTCATCGGTTTCATAAACAGTCACCCACAAATTTTCAGCAGGTAAACCATATACTTTGGTCAGCAGTTCAAACGCCCATTTCAACGAATCATGCTTGAAATAGTCGCCGAAAGACCAATTTCCCAGCATTTCAAAAAAAGTATGATGACGTGCAGTGTAGCCAATATTTTCCAGATCGTTGTGTTTGCCACCTGCGCGTAGACAGCGCTGCACCGATGTAGCACGGACGTAATGACGTTTTTCAGTGCCCAAGAAAACATCTTTGAACTGGACCATTCCAGAGTTAGTGAATAACAGCGTCGGGTCATTTCCCGGCACCAGGCTAGATGAGCGCACAAAAGTGTGATCTTTGGATTTAAAGAAAGAGAGAAACTTATCGCGGATATCGGCTGAATTCATGTTCTTGTGCAGAAAAAGACGTGCAAGGGAAGTATTGTTTTGCAAACCCCGGATTATACGTGATAGAAGTCCTCTCGCTTCAGCGGCACGTCTGATGACTATCTATAGAAAATATTGTACAAAAAGCCCGTCAAAATTAATTCTGAAGGGCTTTTTGTACCTAGGCCGTGGCTTGGACACGCCACCACCATTTATTCGTACATGTATGTATCAGTGAACAGTATTTATTTGACCGGTGCTAGCTTTTTCTGCATGATGGTAAAAATGATACTTTTGGTGATGTTTATGTGCGGGCATGACAACCATTGCAGCATATGGCGCGGCCATATTGCCTGGAGGTGCAGCATTAGGTGCATTTTGCGCCATAGCAGGCAAAGCGAAAGCAGAGACAACTACAAATGCTAGCAATTTATTGATTTTCATTTTGTATTCCTTTTCATTATCGTTGTTAACAGGGTATTCAGCACGCTGCGGTAAAACTGGCAATTGTTTGGTAGGGCATTCCCACGTTTTTGTGATGAATTCGTTCAGGCACTTTTTTCTGTACTCCCTTAACAAGACGCGACTCGGGCAAGTTAACAGGACAATCAGAAAACATTTTCTCAACCAATCACATATTTTTAATGGCCAAAATCTGCTCCAATCAAGTCAATCCGATCCGTGCACAATCCATCTACGCCCCATCCCAATACCTCTTCAGCCCTTTTGACCGTATTGACCGTATAACAAAATAAGCCATAACCGGCCGTCTTAATAATAGCCACCTGCATCGGCGCCAAATACTTATGATTGGTATGTAGTGCCACCGCCCCCAACGCTTGTAACCGCTGGAGCCAATCATCTTTAACCACATCCATCAGATAAGCGCGTGGAATCGCGACCGCAGCAACCTGCGCTGCGCGCAATGCTTCAAACGAAAATGAAGATAACAACGGTAGATTACGCGCCGAAACATTACTCGACTGCGTGACGTGCGCTTCAACTTCCGCAGAAAAACAGGCCTGCGTCACCTGCGTCACAACGTGCCCGGTCTCCACCTCAAATCCTTCAACCGGTTTGATTTCGACATTCATCCATATGCCGTTCTGCCGACAAAAATCTATTGCCTGTTGATAGGTACATACCGGTTCATCTACAAACGCTGCACCAAACCAGCTGCCCGCATCCATCGCCGTCAAATCCGCTGCCTTATAGCAACTAACCTTTCCCAAGCCACGCACAGTACGGCCTAACACCGAATCGTGCATCAGTACTGGCACACTATCGGCAGATAACATCACGTCAAACTCAACCGCACGAAAGTCGTACGCCAGACCACAACGTATACCTGCAAGCGTATTTTCCGGGGCCAAGGTACCGCCGCCGCGATGAGCAACTATTTTAGAATAGGGCCACATAATTATTTTCTCTCGATCGAACCAGCCAGCAAAAGAAAGATAACAGCAAAGTATCCAATGAAACAAAAATCAAGTGACGAGCTTAAATCATATTGCGAATGGGAGCTAGGTAGGTTATTTCGGTTATTTTATGGAGAAAATAAATTGTCTGCTAATGACAAATATTACGTGCACGTTATTTAGTTGTACGATTGGCCCAACAAAAAACATCGTGGGCGGAGCGACAAACCGCCTCGCTACGGTAGAATGTCCCTCAGCTTTATACTTATTTGGAACTTACGCAAAATAGCACCGATACACTGATACATTATGGTGCCTTCTGGTAAAACCAACGTGCTGACTTGATCTACACATTTTTTGCCAAGCTGATTGCTGACACAATTTTGAGTAAGCCCTGCTACTTTATTTTTTATTTTGAAAAAGTGCTTTGCGAGAAAATCATTCATGATCAACGACTTTAAGACCAACATCCCGAAAGTGCCCAATGAACACGGTACGTCAACACCATCCAACTTCTTGCGCAATATTATCGAAGCCGATATGACCGCTGGTGTTTATGCCGAGCGCAAGGATAGTCAAGGCCAGCCGTTGCCGCAGGTCGTGACGCGCTTTCCGCCAGAACCTAACGGTTATCTGCATATCGGGCATGCTAAGTCGATTTGGGTCAACTTTGGACTTGCACGGGATTACGCAGGCCGTTGTCATTTACGTTTTGACGACACCAATCCTGAAAAAGAAGAGCAAGAATACGTCGACACAATTGTCGAAAGCGTCAAATGGCTTGGTTTCGACTGGAAAGACGCCACTGGCGATCATTTGTACTTTGCCAGTAATTATTTCGATCAAATATACCAAATGGCCGAATACCTGATCACTACTGGTCTGGCCTACGTCGATAGTCAAATTGCAGAAGACATGGCTGCCAATCGCGGCAATTTCGGTGAAGTCGGCAAAGACTCGCCCTTTCGTCAACGTACACCAAAAGAATCGCTAGACCTATTGCGGCGCATGAAAGCGGGAGAATTCAAAGACGGTGCACACATCGTCCGCGCCAAAATCGACATGGCATCGCCCAACATGAATCTGCGCGATCCGGTAATTTATCGTATTCGCCATGCTCACCATCACCGCACTGGCGATAAATGGTGCATCTATCCGATGTATGACTACACCCATCCGATCTCGGATGCACTTGAAAACATCACGCATTCGATCTGCACCCTAGAATTTCAAGATCACCGGCCGTTTTATGATTGGATTCTAGAAAAACTAAGCGATGGCGGCTTCCTGCCAAAGCACGTCCCCCATCAATACGAATTTTCGCGCCTGAATATTACTTACGTCGTCACCAGCAAGCGCAAACTGCGCCAACTGGTGGATGAACATATCGTCGATGGCTGGGACGATCCACGCATGTCAACGCTAGTTGGCATCCGGCGGCGCGGCTATACGCCAGAAGCACTGCAACTATTTTGTGAGCGCACTGGCGTCACCAAATCCGATGGCTGGATAGACATGAGTTCGTTGGAAGGTGCATTACGCGAAGACCTGGACCCAAAAGCCCCGCGCGCCACCGCCATATTGCGTCCGCTGCGACTGATCATCGATAATTTCCCAGAATGCCACATTGTAGAATGCCATGCACCGGTTTATCCACCATCACACCCAGAGCACGCTACCGCAATGCGCCACTTTCCGATCAGTAAAATCGTCTGGATCGAACGCGAAGATTTCATGGAAACACCGGTCAAAGGCTATTTCCGTCTGACCCCACCGACCACCGACAAACCCGGCAGCCGCGTTCGCTTGCGACATGGTTATGTCGTGGAATGCAACGGCTTCGATAAAGACGCAGACGGTAACGTCATTGCAGTGCATTGCAATTACTTCGAGGACAGCAAAAGCGGCACTGAAGGCAGTGCTAAATATAAAGTCAAAGGAAATATCCACTGGATCAGCGTTGCACATGCATTAGAAGCTGAAGTCCGCCTGTATGACCGATTGTTCAGCGATCCGTATCCTGACGCGAGCGGCAAAGACTTTAAACTAGCACTCAATCCCCATTCAAAAGAAGTGATCAGCGCTTACCTCGAACCCAGTCTGGCTGCGGCAATGCCCGATGATCGCTACCAATTTGAACGGCATGGTTATTTTGTCGTGGATCGGGTAGATGCGGTCGCCGGAAAACCGGTGTTCAACCGCACCGTCACGCTAAAAGATAGTTGGGGCAAGTAATTGTCATCCAGGCCTAACGCAAAATAACTCGATGATCTGGTCTATCATTCAGCGGCCAAATTCCTCTGTGGTCAAGGCACCGCAATCGGCGGCTTGCTATTGGATGACGGTACTTTCGACTGGCAACAAGCATTTGACAAAACCGGCCATTTTGCCGATTTGTGCGCGACGCGAAGGATTACGTGACTTTGGCGCTGCCATGAGTCCACAAAATGCTTTTGCTATTCTGCAAGGGACGGAAACGTTGGCGCTGAAGATGGAAAAGCATGTCGCTAAAACCCGCGCCGTGGTCGATTTTCTGGTACAGCAAGATGCATTGGATTCAGTCACCTATCCCGAACTATCCTCCCATCCCGAATATGCACTCGCCAAACGCCTGCTCCCCCAAGGCTGCGGGGCGGTGTTCTCTTTCAACCTAGAAGGCGACCGCGCAGCAGGTCGACGAATGGTCGAATTGTTAGAAATATTTTCTCATTCAGTCTGGATTTTGCAAACCTGCTATTTTACCCGCCAAGGATTCAGTATCCTTGCGGTTGACCTTCCTCGATACGGGGCTGTAGCCAAGGCGCGCCACTGACTAGTGTGGCGGCAATGTCTGGCTGGCTACTAGCACTTCTCTACGCCGCGAGAGTAAGTAAAGCATTATTAATCGGCCACAGCATAGGTTCACTGATTGCATTAGAAACCGCTGCCCGTTCCTATAGCGCCCTTACAGATAGCACTGACATATTATTAGCGGCATCGCGATGGTCGGCTGTACATACCCAATGAGAGTATCCGGTCCCCTGCTCAACGCCGCCAATCATGATCACCCCGCCGTCATCGCAATGGTGAATAAATGGTCTCATGCCAGTTTCGTTCAAAAAGCTTCTAGCCCCGGCTTCTATGTACCAGGCGGCAGTCAGCGCCTGATGGAACGAATAGTGCAACTGGATCAGCGTAATCCGGCAGGAGCGGCAGATCCAGATACCATTCTTCATATTGATTTTATTGCCTGCAATAGAGCTATCAAGGCGGCACAGCTGCGGCACAAGCAATCCACTTGTCCGACGCTATTTCCTACCTAATAGGAAAGCGCGACGTCATGACGCCACCAAAAGCAGCTCACACGTTAATCATCGCTATTCCTGGTGCAAAAGTTACGCTCGTTGATATTGGTCATGCGCTAATGACAGAGCAACCCGATGTGACTTTGGATCAATTGTTTAGTTTTGCGACCGGCGTTGATGCTGCAGCGTAAAGACATCAAGATCGACACCCTATTAAGTGCGCACTCCTCAGCAGAAAATCATAAAAAAGACCTAAAAAACGCCCTAACAATCGGGACACTTTTTATGTCACGGCTTTAATGCAGAAATGGTGGAGTTTGGCGCACATAAAACGACAGTGGTTGATCTAAACCCAACTCAATTACCTCTTTGACTTGTTGCGCCAGAGGAGATGTGGCAATGGCCTCCGTTGCCATGCTAAAAACAAACAAACGATAAATCTCAGCCAATTTTAAATTATCAGGATTGGCCAACAAGGTCCATTGATCCGTATTGGGTAACGCATGTCGATTCCAGCACAATCGTTTCGGCACCACCATACTGATACGACCAACCCAACCAACATCTAACATTTGCTGAAGTAAATGTTCTGATTCATCAAAACCAAGTCGTGTAGCGCGCCTAATCTGAGTGGCGCTCACTGCGGAAGATACATCGGCGAATCTGGCTTGATGCAAAACGCGCAAAATTTCCATTGCATCCACGAAAGCGCTACCAGGCGTTGGTAGATGCCACCAGCGCTCATATTTAATCACTGGCAAAGCAGCGACCACCAACGCGCCCACCAATGTGATCATCCAGAGCATGTAAATCCAAAGCAAAAAAATTGGCAAGGCCGCTAACGCCCCGTAAATCACCGTGTATGTTGGAAACTTAATCACATATACCGCGAAAAACCGTTTCGCCACTTCAAACGTAATCCCCGCCAACAAACCGCCCCAGATAGCATTACACCAATCGACTAGCCGATTCGGGACGACGACATATAACAACGTAAATGCAGCGGTAGTCAAAGCAATCGACACTGCCGTGTAAAACCAGTTACCCAACCAGCTAATGAATAGGCCATTATTGGCTTCCGTCAAATAAGAAGTCACTGAAATAGAGATACCGACCAGTAGCGGCCCCAATGTTACCAGCGCCCAATACACCAACGCACGCTGAATCAATGGACGTTGGGTCTTCACCCGCCAGATACTATTGAAAACTTGGTCCACAGTGGACATCGTCATCCCAGTCGTGACGATCAACGCAACGCCGCCAACCGCCGATAATCGGGCTGATTTGCTGGCAAACTGATTCAAATTATCCAAAATAGTATTGGCAATTCCTTTCGGCATCAGGTTATGCACAAAATAGGCTTCCAGCGAAGCACGGAAAATGCCAAATAATGGAAACGCAGTAAAAATCGCCAGCGCGATGGTCACCATCGGGACCAACGCCAAAATGGTCATAAAAGTCAAACTGCCAGCCACTTGGGGCAACCGCTCTTCACTCAGACGGCGTCTAGCAAAACGCAACAGGTCGCCCAGTTCGGCCCATGACAAACCACGTAAACGAGAAAATTTAAATGGAAACATATTTTTATGCGGTTCTTTAAATGAATTAACGTGATGGCAAACTTTTGAAGTGCTTCTTAGGACTTATGCAAAATTATCCCATCAACGCGCTTACCAAACCCTGAAGATGAAGACATTACGCATGTAAGGCTAGAAGGTATAACGCCGCTGCGGCGATTATTTTACGTAAATTCTAGTGCTATCGCGCCACGTAAAGTAAAGGTAAAGCATCCTATAATAACAATCTATGAGCCCATCTCTTCGATCCCGTAGCACCAACACTAAAATCGTCGTTCTGATTTTGTATTACTCTTACCATGGTTCGACCAGAAAACTTGCTGAATTAATCACACAAGGTATTGCCACTCTCCCCTTCTGCGAAGCGCGTTTACATACCGTCCCAGCAATTTTTGCCTTCACAGAAGCGACCGAGTCTAGCATCCCGACAGAGGGTGCGCCATACGTCGAACTGCAGGATTTAGAGGAATGCGCGGGATTAGCGCTAGGCTCCCCAACCCGCTTTGGCAATATGGTCGGCACTGAAGTATTTTTGGGATGGCACCGCCGCACATTGGCTGGGGGCACTGGCTGGCAAACCGGCCTGCGTTTTTACCTCTTCCGGCATTCTGCATGGTGGTCAAGAGTCGACGCTTATGTCGATGATGATGCCGCCATTGTTGCACCACGGCATGCTAGTGATGGGCTTACCGTACACGCTGCCGGAGCTGATGTCCACCAGCATTGGTGGCACCCCTTACGGAGCCAGCCACTGGTCCGGCAGGAACGGCAGCCATCCAATCTCGACCGAGAGCCGAATTCTGGCAATAGTGCAAGGGAAGCGACTAACTGAAATCGCGCGCAAAATTGCAAGGTGCCTAACGAGCGAAATAAAATGAAAAAATACAAGGTAACCAAAATAGCCGACAAGACGCCCAGTTCGATTTTACTCGACACCAAGATTCTGAAACGCCTACAGCCTCTAAGGTGGTTCTACTTCGGCTTTGCCGGCAGTTTACTAGCGCTGATCGTGCTTTGTGTTGTCTGGGAAATATTCCTAGAACCGTTACGTCCGGGTGGATCATGGATGGTACTAAAAGTGGTTCCACTAATGCTACCTTTGCACGGCGCGCTGAAACGCGACATCTATACCTTGCAATGGTCTTCAATGCTGATACTGATTTATTTTGCCGAAGGCATTGTACGTGCCACCAGCGACAGCTCACACCTTTCTGCCATGCTTGGAGGTGGCGAAGTAGCACTGACCAGCATCTATTTTGTTTGCTCAATCATGTACTTACAGCCCTATAAAAAAGCAGCTAAGGCCACGAAAGTAGCAATTGAAGAAGCATCTCGTGCAAAATAACGGTACCCATCCATGACCACATTAGCTGACTTTTTAGATGCCTGCAAAAATACTGTCGGCAGCGCTTACGTACTGATCAATGCCGACGACAAAGCGTCGTACTTGACAGACCAACGCCAACGCTTCACCGGCCAAGCCATCGCCGTCATAAAGCCGAGCAACACGGCAGAAGTTGCCGCAATTGTTAAGCTGTGTAATCAATACAAGGTCCCGCTGGTTCCGCAAGGCGGCAACACTGGCCTGGTTTTGGGAAGCGTTCCGGACAACAGCGGCAATGCCATTGTGTTGTCGCTAGCGCGTCTCAATCAGATTCGCGCTATCGATCCGATCAACTACACCATCACCATCGAAGCAGGCTGTATCTTGCAACATGTGCAAGATACAGCACTTGCCGTTGATCGTCTGCTGCCCCTGTCGTTAGCAGCAGAAGGAAGTTGCACCATCGGCGGCAATCTCGGTACCAATGCCGGTGGTACAGCAGTTTTGCGGTACGGCAATCCACGTGAGTTGTGTCTGGGACTGGAAGTAGTCACCGCCCAAGGCGAGATCATGCAGGGACTGCGCGGCCTGCGTAAAGACAATACTGGCTACGATTTACGTGACTTATTCATCGGCGCAGAAGGCACGCTTGGCGTTATCACCGCAGCGGTATTAAAAATATTCCCTCTGCCGAAAGCACAGCTAACTGCCTTGGTCGCATTGCAAACGCCAGATCAGGCGCTACGGTTGCTGACGCTGGCGCAAGGCCACTGCGGTGCTGCACTGACTGGTTTCGAGCTGATGTCCAATCTTTGTTTACAATTAGTTACCAAACATATAACACATCTGAAGTTTCCTTTTTCTACGCACCATCCGCAGTATGTATTGCTAGAAATTTCCGATAGCGAATCGGAAAGTCACGCCAGCAGCATGCTGGAATCCTTATTAACTACTGCGGTAGATACAGAAATTTGCCAGGATGCGGTTCTCGCCACTTCTTCGGCTCAATCAAAAATACTTTGGCAACTGCGTGAAAGCATCTCTTTGGCACAAGCCAAGGAAGGCAAGAATATCAAGCATGATGTGTCGCTACCCATTTCTCGCATAGCCGAATTTATCAGCGTCACCGACGCGTTATTACAACAACACTTTCCAGGCTGCCGCAACTTGACTTTTGGTCATTTAGGCGATGGCAATTTGCATTA
>JACMQE010000018.1 GCA_014377145.1 Glaciimonas sp.
ATTCAGCGGTTTTTTCTTTTGTTAATGTGTTTTTAGCGCGAATATCTCGCTTATTCGCTAGGGTGTTCTGCTGTGTCGACTTCGTTTGCCGTAATAATCTCCGCTCAGACGGTGATACGTGTTGGTACAGATGAGTAAAAATCGGCTGGTAGCGACCCTAATTTCTTACGTTTGATTGTATTTAGATGACCTTATTCTGTTATACATTCATTTAAGCAATGCGCGGTTGGGATATGGTGCTGATATGGATGACCCCAGCGGTTGATTCGGGACCGAATAGAGGCTGGTTTACGTCCCAAGGCGTGATAACTTTTATTCTTCCAGCAGCACACATGCCGATGAGCTGGCATAAGTCATTCGCAAAGCGAGCGTAATTGAAATAAACGTCGTCTATTAAAGCGTGCAAAAGCCGGCTACTTTTGCACGGCGTTCGACAGAGACGCCGAACGATTCATTTTTCTGTGACGGCACAGGATATACGACTAACTAAACAACTTGATGTTGCTGATTTTTCCGCTTGTCCTGCATTGTTTCTGTAAAAGATCAATGGCGTACGAGGATGCCACGTGAAGGATGTGCGACATGAGAATTTTATGAAACCTGCACTCTTTAAATTAATGCGCGAATATGAGACCGCTAGTGTCTTTATAGATTCTGCCGGCTGTCTTTCGTTCACTGATTTAATACGGATTTTGTATAGGCAAGATTAATGTGCAATCATCCAAAAGTGAAATCTGGTAATTGTTTAAAGACGCATAAAACATGGGCCGCCTTTGTAGATAGCCTAGCTGGGGCGCAGTTCCCCTTTTCCCAAATTGATCAAGGCCACGGTTTTACGCGTTGAATCTGGATGTGACCGGAATATTTTTGTGTTCTTTATCAATGACAAGAGGGCTTTCTTAAAGAAAAACTAAGTTCAGTTTAGTTGCATTAGATTGGGAACGAATAAGTTACTTTGTTTCTCAGATATCATCTTAATTAATTGTCATAGTTGTCATGCCTAGCGTTTGAACCGTTCAATGGAGGTATCGGTAAGATGATTGAATAAAAAATTCTCTTGCAGCATTTTCTGTAAGAGAATTAGCGATCTATAGCTACATCACCATGAAAACGAATTACTGGTATCTGCCAAAATTGCACTCATGCCAAAATCACGTCTTTTATTTATCTCGTCGTTTGTAGCGATAAAATTGACCTTTTAATGTGGAGATACTGTTATGACACGTTCATTGCTTATTGGCGCGGCTAATGCGCAAAAGAGTTTACCTAGCTGGGCAGTTGTGGACGGTCGCGATGCAATTCAAAAAGCTTTTTTGTTTGCCGACTTTAATGCGGCGTTTGGTTTTATGATGCAAGTCGCTTTATTGGCAGAAAAATTAGATCATCATCCTGAGTGGTCAAATGTTTATAATCGCGTAGTTGTATTACTCACAACCCATGAAATCCATGGCGTAACCGAACTGGATATGCGCTTAGCGCAATTCATGGATCGCATCGCCCAACAGCAAACTATTTCTTAAAACCTATAAAAATTGACATGACCCAACCCGTAGTATTGATTACTGGCGCTGCCAAGCGCGTCGGCCGCTTGATTGCCGAGCGCTTTGCGGAGGCTGGTTATGCTGTGGTGGTGCATTATGGCCATTCGGGGCAAGAGGCATGGCAGACTGTGGCGGCGATTGAAGCTGCCGGTCGTAGGGCTGTTGCTTACCGTGCTGACTTGGTTAGTCCTGCTGAATTGTCGGCCATGATGTTGGCGACTTATGCAGCGTTCGGACAATTGGACGTACTGGTCAATTGCGCAGCGATATTTTTCCCTGACACGCTGGCTGATTTCATGCTGGAAGACCTGGAACGATCGTGGCAAATTAATTGTCGTGCGCCACTGTTATTAACTCAGGCGTTTTATCAGCAGGCCGAACAACGCGGTCAACAGGGCGTAGTTGTAAATGTGATCGATCAAAAAGTACATGCCAACTTTCATCCTGAGGATTTTAGCTATACCGTGGCGAAAGCTGCGTTAGGAAATATGACTGCCATGCTGGCGATCTCTGGCGGTTCGGTATTGCGAACTAACGCGCTCTATCCGGGGCTGATGACTCTTAGCGGGGATCAGACCCAAGCCGATTTCGACTATTCCGCTCAACGTTCAACACCGCTAGGTTACACTGCACCGCTGGCCGATATTGCGGAGGCAATTCTGCTGCTGACTCGCCCCTCTTTTAACGGTGCTGAATTTGTTATCGATGCGGGACAAAACCTGATTCGGGTAGACCGCGATGTCGTTAATTTGTATCGGGCACCGTAGTATCGAGACCTTGTGATTGCTTGGGAATTTATTTGGTGTTCGGGAGGATGGATATAACGATGCAGCGACCAATGCATATCATCAATATCATCAGGCAGGAGCTACCCATGCACACCTAATGCTATTTTCAATGATGTCAAAATATGCGCTTTATGGCGGTGTTTTCTACAATCAGGATATCCGTCGGGTAGTCCACAGATATGAATGTAAAAAGTCCCACTTATAGCCTAGCCTTATTAGAACCTACTCAGTATCTGTACCTCAGCTACGCTGACTTAGCGATCAAAAGGGTGAGGAGTATTGCAGAAACTGAAATTTACTTGTTTAAATGAGGATTTTGAGCAGCACATGAGCCCGATCATGGTTGCGCAGTAAGATCTTGAATAAGTTTTTAGAACTTTACTCAAGCGAAGGTTACAACAGCTGCCCGCTAGCTGACTAATGAATGGTAAAAATAGGAGCCAAAGCCAGTTCAAAGTTAATGGTGTCATTGGGCGTCACGCTGCATCACGATTACGTACTCCCTCGTTGGATAAGGCTGTTTGCATTGAAGAGTGGCGTTGTGCAAATCCAGGGGAAATTACCCTTGATATTATCGGCACAGATGTCTCTGTGGATCAGGCTGGTATATTGACGTTTGTCCAAAATGCGGCCACTGACAAGGTGCTGTAAGCGGCACCATTAGCGTTCAATCAATGAATAAATTATTATCAAAATGGGCCCTAAATGGGATGTGCAACTGGAATGAAGGAGAAATGCTTGCGAACAAAATGAGCGATCAAAAGACAATACAGGACTTGCGTAAAATCTTTCCACCGATGTTGTGCTCTCCTAGCCTTATAAAGTACTGTTTTTATCTGTAGGTTTTGGTAAGCCGGTTGCTGGGACAATTTTGCGTAAGTCCTAAATACTTCTTGCTTAATTCCGGTCTCGCAAGATTCGGGTAACGCCGTGAATTCTGCGAACATTGCGGAGCAGGCGGGCCAGATGAACGCGATCTTCAACCTGAATCGTAAAGATCAATTGGGTCATCATCACATCTTTATCATCATCCATATTAACGTAGGCAATGTTCGCGTCGGAGTCACCAATGTTGGCGGCTACCCTTGCCAGAATCCCTTTACCGTTATGTGCCAATACTTTGATGCGGCAATCAAAACGCCGGTTTAAGTCAGTGGCCCAACGTACTTCGATCCAACGCTCCGGATCTTTGCTACGCTGACGTTTAGCAACGTTGCAATCTTCGGTATGGACTGTCAGACCCTGATCACGCTTGAGCTGTCCAATCAATAAATCACCAGGAATAGGGAGGCAACAAGGTGCAAGTTGGATCGAAACACCTTCACTGCCATTGATCATCACGGGATTGGTTTTGGTCGGTAATACTAACCCTTCGATGTCTATTAATGGTAATGAAATTGGTTGATTTTCTAGCAGGCCCATAATGTGACGCGCAACCAATGCTGCCATACGCTTGCCGACGCCGATGTCGGCGTAAATCTCTTCCAGCGAATTTGCACTTGATTCGTTGAGCAGGCGTTCCACCATGATTGGTGCCAGTGCCGGATTCAAATTAAGTGTCGCCAATGCTTGGGAAAATAAGCGTTTGCCAAGATCGGCCGAATCATTTAAATTGATTGTGCGAAGGTGATGCCGAATCGCCGAGCGGGCTTTACCGGTACGGACAAAGCTCAGCCAGTTCGGACTCGGTCGTGAACTACTTGAAGTGATAATTTCAACGATATCGCCATTGTGCAGTTCTGAGTGTAATGGTGCAGGTTCGTGATTGATTTTGGCGGCGACTGTCTGATCGCCAACATCGGTATGGATAGTATAGGCGAAATCAAGCGCGGTGGCCCCGCGTGGAAGTGCACTGATTTTTGACTTCGGTGTGAACACATAGACCGAATCTGGGAACAAGTCGACTTTGATGTGCTCTAGAAAATCGGCTGAATCACCGGTTTGCTTCTGGATGTCGAGTAGTGACTGTAGCCACGCATGCGTGCGCTGTTGCAGTTCGCTTAAATCTCCATCTTCATCCTTGTATAACCAATGTGCAGCAACGCCGGATTCCGCCAGGCGATGCATATCTTGTGTTTTGATCTGGAACTCGACCGGCGTGCCATAAGGGCCGATCAGCGTAGTATGTAGCGATTGATAACCGTTAAGTTTGGGAATCGCAATATA
>JACMQE010000235.1 GCA_014377145.1 Glaciimonas sp.
CTTGCTCATCTGACACATCAAAATTGCTGCCGTCCATCGCCACCAGACGTAAGGCTGCATAAAAGCTCTCGGGGTGTTGCCACCGCCAACGCAAGACAACATTGCGCTTGCAGATCACGTAAAGCGGCGTATCCAATCTTTGCACGCGCCTCCGTGATGGACGCTTTGTTGACCGTTGAAGATGTCGCACGAGAGGCCTGTTGCATCAGGGCTGCAAATACATCTTCGTAGGCCGCTTCAGGGTATAAGCCCGTGCCATGCTGAAGTAGACCACGGTGCTGGCAGGAAATCTGCGTACGCGCCGAATATGACACTCATATTTCTCAAGAAGTTGAGTAACTGCGTCCATCGGATAGACCCAAGCAAAAAACTGGTTCCGAGATGATCTGTTAAACGCACCCCTTTGACTCAGCGTCGCCTTGGCTTGCGCCCTGTTTGTTCTTCTTATTGTAGAGGCTATAGTTATACAGAATTTTTACCATTTTTAATCTAACCGAACAGTATTGGCGTAGAAGCCCTAGATACTCCTTGAAATGTTTGCTGATGGACGCGTTCACATCAAAGCTAGCTAAGTGAAAAATGGTTGGATCACGACGGTTTGCATCAAACCGAACGCCGCATCCTCCGTGCGCCCGGCGCTTAACCGGTTGACTATATTCACGCTACGCGGCACTAAGCAAGACTATTACATGTCTAATACAACAATGATCGGCTTTTCCGTATATTTCAATGCCAATTAGTCGATGAAAGCAACCCCGTTATTGCGCTTAACACTGCCTTCATGTAACGTGTGTTCTAACGTATTTTTACTGAATGTAGTGCGCCTAAAATATTGATACGTTGCCGTGAAACACTTGCATCATCCTATCCGGCAATCCTAGCGGTGACCATGCACGCTGTACAGCGGATTATTGATATGACTCGGGACCTTATGAAGGGTCGCCGTCGAGAACGAAATGTCATGCATTCGCTTCGGCTCATTTTGGATCCGTCGACGCCCTAACTTACGCTTATACAGACCATCAATTATTTGTTCATGTACCAATTGCGCCTTCTTCGCTGAAGACGATTTTGGCCTACGATTCTGATCTCGTAGGCCTTCTAAACCGCACTTTTGATATATGATCACTACTTACGCAGCGTCGGCCATAAAATGCCGCAACACAAGCAAAAAATGCCTGCGTTGCCAAGTTTTTGAGACAGCTTGACCCATAGAAGCTGCTTTTGAATTTCGCCGTCCATCGCTACATTTTAATTGAAATGATGTCCGGAAAGCAAACTTACTTAACTACTTAATTAATCCTTATTGAGCTTAGGTTACCTCCTCGATGCCTGCCAAAGTCCATCCGCCCTGACCATTAATTGGCTTGGTTAGATTCCAGATTTCATTGAATGGCTCTGCCAGCGCGGTCGTATCTTCTTTAATCATGCCGGAGAATTTCACACCGACCATGTAATCGCTGCCAATGATCTCCAAGCCGAGAAACTCTGCATCAATGGTGATCACGTCAGTATTGTTGACGGATACCCCACGCTCCTGCAATTGCATTTTCAACTCAGCAAACATTTCCGGCGTCGTGAAATCACGGATATCGTCGGTATCGGCTTTGTCCCAAGCGGCTTGCAGACGGATAAAGTTAGTTTTTGAATGACGCAAAAAATTGATCGTATCGAAATCTGCTGGCACCTCAACCGCGTTGTTGCCAGCAGATTGTACTTTATTAGCGGTGCCAAAGGTGGCTTTGGCAGCAGCGCTAATCAAAGGGGCAGCGTCAAACACTGTCTTTTGTGCTGGCTCGATGCGTGATGCAATTGTTGGTGTGAAGCTAGCGTTATGAACGTTATTCGACGATCCTGCGCCGGAAAATGCTAGCTTCATGCCATTGCTATTGTTGTTGTCCATTTTTTTACGATACATCCGATAAATGAACATCCCCACTACGCCCAGCAAGCCGACCATTAAAATAGTACTGATCATGGTGGCCATCGCGCCACCGAGGCCCATGCTGGACAATAATGCGCCCAAACCCAAGCCTAGCAAAGCTCCACCCAACATACCCTTCCAGGCGCTGGACTTCGCTGCTGCTGGCGCAGCAGCAGCTGGCGGCGCGGCCTTAGCTGCCGCTTGATTTTGCGCTGGGGTAGCTTGCTGGCGGTTCATGCTTTGCGACTTTTTACCGAACGATCCGCTGCCGCCCATCCGTTTCGCTTCTACCGTTGAAACGCCAATTAATAACGTCATAGCAAAAACGATCAATGCAACAAATATTTTCTTCATGCTAACTCCTGAGCTTTAAAATTGATGTGAAATAGGGGCAAACCTGCCGAACAAATCCTGGTTTCCCGCCTGAACAGATAACCAGGCAGGAAGGGTGCGGTGGGGCGAAATATTTATAATTAATTTACGACTAATATTCATTGCCTGATGGCAATCATCGTACGTCATGCAGGCTCAACGGACCAAAACCGCTGTGCCAATCGTTATGTAAAATTGGCTATATAACTGTTGTCATATCCTCGCTAAGCGGACACAAAGATGCAAAAAAAATGACTGAATCAGGATTTAACGAAGTGTGGCCAAGTTACCAAATACAAGTTCCGTGTGCGAGGGGGAGGCGAAATTAGAGGGAGAAAAGGTGGTTCACGCACATTGTCGTTGCTGTGTGCGTGGGTGTGAGAGGATCTATTCGGCACGAAATAGAAGCTATGTGCGGGCACAGTTTCGTCACCGAGATCAGCATGCAGGCTACATCCGGCAGTATCGTCGCCGAACACACAGCATTCGTTAGCGGCCTCTTTTTGCTGCGCGGCCAGATCAAGGGCAGCGTGCAATTCTTGACGATGCGCGGATGACTGCGTACTTTCCTGCGTGCTCTGCGCGTACTGTGCAGTAAATCCTCTTTGCGTATCGATACTGCCCGCAAATATTTGCAGAGGCAATAAAAATATCAAAAAGAGAATGAGCAAGCGATACATTAATGAGAGCAATCACAGATTTTAAAGGTGCAACTTGGGAGATTATACCAAAAGTGCTCTTCAGCCGCGTCGAAAAATCGATCTTCAGCTGCTATTACGATGCTGACTCGGAAGTTACCAAGATTTCTAATCTCACTAGATAACGTAACGCTTACCGCTACCCCAAAAACGCCCTAGAACACAGCCACTAACAAAGTAGCAATTAAAGCCGACAAATTAAAAGTAAAAATAATATCGCCGGAAATAATCATAACCAGCGCCATATCAAGATCATAGACGGTCACTAAAGGCGAACTTAGTAATACATATTCTACTCGCTGAAGATGATATTGTTTTAGCCGACGGACTGACCCGTTCTTTGCGCCAATTATGCATAATTTCATTGTTTTCCTTTTTCGTTAAATAAATAGCTATGCAAAGGACTAGCCGGTGTGGCGCAAAAAATTCTTAATCTGCTAATTTGAAAAATAGACTTGGTAGCGTCTGTGTTACTTTTTGGCTGCGGTAACGATATGAAACTTAATCACTACCTCGTCTGCGACTACAGAAGTATCTTTCCAATCGCCTTCGCCGACATTAAATGCGTTACGCTTGATCGGCAATACGCGGTCAAACACATTGCTAGCGCCATTCTGTTTGTAAGTTGCACTAACGACGACATCCTGCGTCTTACCTTTGATTGTCAGTTTGCCGGCGACATCATATTTACCCGCCACACCCGGCTTGATACCGCTGGAAACAAAAGTCGCTTTCGCATATTTTGTCGTATCAAACCAATCTTTAGCGCGCACTTCCTTGTTGTACTCCTCATCGCCAATATCAAAACTCGCCATTTCAATATCGACTTTAGCGGATGATTGCGCTAGTTGGGCCGGATTAAATTTGCCATCCATTGGTACGCCTAGCTGCTTGGCTAAGATGGTGACTGCGCTTTTTCAGGCATCCAACTGTGCCCATGCCGAATTAGCCATCCAAGCACTCTCACCGATCAAAACCAATACTATTGCCGATTTTGTACGCAAATTTTTCACTTACATGAATCCTTATTTATGTTTCCGATCGCCTGAAATTACATCCTTTTTGTCATAAGCATAAGCCAGCAGATTGGTGAAACATACTTTCAACATCACTTTAAAAAAGGCAACATCCGAATTAAGGTACCATCACGATCAATTAACTGATGCTTCAATGCAGCCAGCACATGGACTACGACAATTACGGCCATCAAATAATTTAACCAGACATAGGTAGAGCCCAAAATAGATTTCAATTGATCACTTTTTGCAATGATTGTCGGCATGTGAAACAGGCCTAAATACAATACAGGGATACCGGACGCGGAGCTGTAAAAATAACCCGTTAGTGGTATCACGATGATCAAAACATATAATAATTGATGCGTCAGGTGCGCGGCCTGACGCTGCCAACGTGACATATCGGATGATAAAGTGGGAGCCGGATGCAATAAGCGCCATGCCATGCGGATAACTGCCAATCCAAAAATAGTGACACCTAGCCATTTATGCCATGAAAATAGTTTCAATTTTTGTGGGGTCAGACCAGCGATTCCGGTCATATACCAACCTATGCCAAACGCCGCAAAAATGAGTAATGCGACCAGCCAATGCACAATAATGGCGGTCGAGGTATAACGCATGGGGGGATTTAAATTTTTCATATCCCCTATTTGTTAATGTTGCCTTAGAAGCAATACCATGACTTTACCGTAAGTCACAAAGTTCTGCACCTTCGAAAGTGGGTTCATTCAAATTCATTGAATAAAATTTTACCTAGAATATTGCCATATTAGCAAAATATATCGCTATGTAAGCCGTCTTACAATGAACGGATGCTTCATCAAATCACCCTATGTATCCGAGAAAAAAGGATATTCTCATGCGCGTAATTGAAATTACACAACCCGGTGGGCCCGATGTTTTACAAATTCGCGAACGGCCAATTCCGGCTTTTAAAGTAGGTGAAGTGCTTATCAAAGTGCATGCGGCTGGCATTAATCGTCCTGACGTATTTCAACGCATGGGTAATTATGCACCGCCACCCGGAGCATCGGACTTACCCGGTCTGGAAATAGCTGGAGAAATTGTCGATGGCGACTTTACAAACACACATTTTAAAAAAGGCAATGTAGTTTGTGCGCTGGTACCAGGCGGTGGCTATGCTGAATATTGCGTTACACCTAGCGTCCAATGTCTGCCTATCCCACAGGGTTGGACTACGCTGGAGGCAGCGTCACTGCCGGAGACTTTTTTTACAGTATGGAGCAATGTTTTTGAACGTGCACACTTGAGCGTCAATGAAACCTTGCTGGTACAAGGTGGCAGTTCTGGAATCGGTGCCGCAGCGATTCAGATTGCGACTGCCCTTGGCCATCGGGTATTTGTCACGGCAGGCTCGAATGAAAAATGTCGTGCCTGTGAGGATTTGGGCGCATTCCGCGCGATTAATTACCGGACTGAAGATTTCGTCGAGATAGTAAAGTCGCTGACAGAAGGAAAAGGCATCGATGTCATTCTGGATATGGTCGCAGGGAATTACGTGCCACGTGAAATAAATTGTATGGCGGAGGACGGCAGACTGGTTTTTATTGCTACACTAAGCGGCGATAGCGCCAATCTGGATTTCCGAAAAATTATGGTGCGCCGGTTAACTATAACTGGCTCGACATTGCGACCACGCCCCGTCGCATTCAAAGCAGCAATTGCAGCACAACTGCGTGCGCAAGTCTGGCCTTTAATAGAAGCCGGCAAAATCAGACCCGTGATTTTTAAGTCTTTTCCAATAGAACACGCTGCACAAGCACATACGCTTATGGAAAGCAGTAAGCATATCGGGAAGATTATGTTGAAGATGGAATAAGAGCAAGACAGTTTTCCAAGTAAAAATGTTTAGTAAAATAGTCCGCCGCAAAGAAACGGTAAAGCAAATGTCGATCGATTAGTGGAAAGGTTTTACGGTTGGCTTAAATCAGCAACCATAAAAATAATCGCTTTATATTTCGATATTACTTGAGCTTTGTCGCTGTTAGATTTTGTAGTTTTTTATAGGCTTCATTTTGATTGGGATAAAGCAGTTGCAAGTCCAATATTTAATGACTTGCCCATACGTGCCTTCAGCAGGCTTGCCCAAGA
>JACMQE010000236.1 GCA_014377145.1 Glaciimonas sp.
GGCTGCGCTATGAAGTGCCAGACCATTTCATCAAACGCGATATTCGCGGACATTATCGTGGCCAAAAACAAATCTGGTTTTTACTGCGGATGACAGGTCGCGATTGTGATGTCAACCTCCGCCTGACAGAGCATCCGGAATTTGATGCCTGGCGCTGGCACGAGTACTGGGTACCGCTGGATGCCGTGATCGAATTCAAGCGCGACGTTTATCAACGTGCCTTGCAAGAATTGTCACGTTTTTTAAGTCGCCCACCGCAAGGTGTAATACGTCAGCTTCGCTATGTGCGCTAATGGGTACAGAGAAGGAGTCAGAAGCGCCAAATACATGGATTTCGGCTGATATGATGATTTTGACGATGCAGTGAAGATGTGGCAAGAATTCGCTGTGCAGTTACCTCCTCAGCCAAAAGCAGAGAATCTGGTAGTGTTTTATGTTGGTCCGACCACGACCATGAAATTCGCGATCGATGTGAATTCTCTCTCTACTGGCACCGATGGCATGGTGCGTTACACCCTCATCAGCACCAGCAGCAGCGGTGCAGAAAATGTCAACTATGAAGGCATCCGCTGTCAAACCGCTGAAAGAAAATTGTATGCGTTTGGCCACCAAGATGGAAGTTAGTCGCGTGCGCGCATAGGTATAGCTGGCAGCAAATCACTGAAATGGCAGCAAATCGGCAACATACAGCGTTGTTTAAAGATTTTCTCTGTCATGATGGCACAATCGCTGGCAAGGTTACATTCATACAAGAACGCATTCGAAATAATCGTCCGCTGAAACTCGGTGGCTGAAAGCAGTGAATCAACTAATATTGTCAAAAAACCAATATAGAGTTTATTAACTATTATACTAAAGCGTGGTTATTATGATTTTTTTGCATGAATCCTTTCATGATCTTCGTGAAAATTTTTTTGGTTAATAAACCAAAGCACATGCAAGTTTCATATCCTTTGAATGGCGTTCAACTTAACTTCTGCAAAAACCACAGATGCGAAAATTTTGAAATCCCACCGACTCAGTCCTCACCAAAGGGACGCTTGACATTGGGTCAACTACCCGGAATCTGAGACAATTACGCAATGACCGGCGGCGGAATATCTTTCAGAACCTCATATAAATACATATTTTGTAAGCTGGTCGGAAGGCTGAAAAGTAATCTACAGTATCACTACCTCAATAAACAGCCGATTATCGGCACTGTTGTCTATAGCGATTTCTTAAAAGATTCGGCTACAACAAAACCATGTTATCGCGATGAATCAATTCCGGTTTCTCGACGAAACCTAAAATCACTAGAATTTCTGACGATGGATGACGCATAATCCGACGTGTTTCTGCACTAGTATAATTAGAGATACCCCTCGCAATTGCAAGACCCTCGCTATTAATGCAGGTAATCACATCACCCCGCCCAAATTCTCCTAATACATCAGTGACCCCAATCGGCAATAATGATTTACCCTCATTCGTCAGCTTTTGCACCGCACCAGCATCTAGCGATACTTTGCCAGCCGTCTTCAAATGATCGGCCATCCATTGCTTACGCGCCTTCAACTGACCGGTCTGCGCGTTCAATTGCGTTCCAATCGCTTCGCCAATAGCAAGCCGCGTCAGTACTTCAGGCTCGCGGCCCCATGCAATGACGGTGTGCGCGCCAGATGTGGCAGCACGCTTGGCAGCCAGAATCTTGGTGAACATGCCGCCCCGACCGATGTTCGTTCCAGCGTCTCCCGCCATCAATTCTAGCGCGGGGTCACCGGCCTGCGCCTCATGAACGAATTCGGCATTGGGATCCTTGCGCGGATCGGCTGTGAATAACCCTTTTTGATCCGTCAGAATAATCAATGCTTCGGCTTCAATTAGATTCGCGACTAATGCGCCTAATGTGTCGTTGTCACCAAGCTTGATTTCGTCTGTAACCACAGTGTCGTTTTCATTTATGATAGGTATTACGCCAAAACGCAGCAATGTAAAAATTGTCGAGCGTGCATTCAGATAACGTTCGCGGTCAGTTAGATCAGCATGTGTCAACAACACTTGCGCGGTGTGTATATCATGCAACCGAAAGCTGGTTTCGTAAATTTGCGCTAAACCCATCTGTCCAACGGCGGCGCAGGCCTGCAACTCATCAATGCTAGTCGGGCGGTTGTCAAAACCGAGTCGTTGCATCCCCTCAGCAACAGCGCCAGAGCTCACTAGCACTACTTCTTTACCCATCGCTCGCAATGCTGAAATCTGCACAGCCCATGTGGCAATCGCAACGTTATCGAGTCCCTTGCCATCATTGGTCACCAGTGAAGAGCCGACCTTGATAATAAGACGCTTAGATTTTTGAATGACGGAATTCATATTTTTTCTGCCATAGCCGAGAGGTCTTTTTCGACGCTGATAATAAAAAACCGACATTGCCAGAGCACCTAAGCGCTAGCCATATCGGTTGATGAGTAGAGCCACTTAACTGGCTTTCTACGCACATTTATGGTGCTTCAACATTCTTGAGTAAGTTAGTTGAGAATTTTAAAACGTGGATCGTCCGAATCAATCGATAGAATACCTTGGGCTTCTTCAGTCATATGTGTTTCTTCAGCACGATGTTCTTGCTGACGCTTTTCAGCTAGATAAACATAAATATCGTTCACCAGTTCCGGACATCCGGCGTGATTCAGTGCCGAAATTTCAAAGATGGGGCCTTTCCATCCAAAACGCTTAACGAAATCCTTAACCCGACTCTTACATTCATCTTCCGGTACGACGTCCATTTTATTCAGCACCAACCAACGTGGCTTATCAAACAACGACTGATCGTACTTTTGCAGTTCTTTGACAATTGCCTTGGCTTCCTTGACCGGATCGACAGTCGATTCGAAGGGTGCCAAATCAACGATGTGCAATAATAAACCCGTGCGCTGCAAATGTTTTAGAAACTGAATTCCCAGTCCCGCACCATCTGCCGCGCCTTCAATCAATCCTGGAATATCCGCAACCACAAAACTTCTTTCGTGACTAACACGGACCACGCCCAGATTCGGATGCAAAGTGGTAAATGGATAATCTGCGATTTTTGGTCGTGCGTTCGACACCGCCGTTATAAAGGTTGACTTACCAGCATTGGGCTGACCCAGCAAACCGACGTCAGCCAATATCTTAAGTTCCAACCGCAATTCGCGACGTTCGCCTTCTTTCCCATCGCCCTTTTGGCGTGGCGCACGATTTGTCGAGGTTTTGAAGTGAATGTTGCCCCAGCCGCCTTCACCGCCTTTTGCCAATAATACTTCCTGACCATGCTCGGTCAGA
>JACMQE010000237.1 GCA_014377145.1 Glaciimonas sp.
GGAACTTGATGAACCGCTATCAGATAAAGAATTTGATAAATTAGACGACTTTTTGCTCTCCGATCGCTGCGGCGAAGAGATTATGACTATGGATACATTACACGGCTATCTGACGGCACTAGTAATTGGTCCAGAACAAATTTTACTCGGTGAATGGCTACCGCATGTCTGGGGACCGTCTATAAAAGATGTACCCGAGTTTAAATCCGACAAAGAATGTGAGCGCACCGTCGGGTTGATCGCGCGCTACATGAATGAAATCGCGGTAACGCTGGAAGTTGCTATACAGGAGTATGAACCGCTTTTTTGCGAATTCGAGCACGAAGGAAAGCTGCTGCTGGATGGTGAAGCGTGGGCCTGGGGCTTCTGGGAAGGGATTAATCTGCGTGCCAAAGCGTGGGAGCCGATCTGGACCTCACATCTCGCCACTTTTGTGCGACCAATTTATCTGCTAGGTGCCGAAGAGCTGGAAGAAGAGGAAATGCAACTGCGCGAAGATCTGGTACAGCGTCATAAATTAACGGTGGAAGTCGAAGCAGCAATCCCAGAGATCTATCGTTACTGGCTACCAAACCGCAAATCAAATCTACCGTAAAAACCATCCAGCACGAAACGCCAAAAGTCGGGCGCAATGATTTATGTGGCTGCGGTAGCGGTGAGACATTCAAGAAATGTTGTGGGGCGGGGTTGGTTGAGAAGTAATCCAGTAAAGCTGAAAATAAAGAACATCTGGAAAGCAACTAAGTATCGTGTTGATGGGTATTGATAAAGGGCGTATCAAATATCTCAAATTGCGATACGGTCACGCCATGCGTATTATCTCAAACAAAACACTCATCGTTTTTTCCGCAGCCTATCCAACCGTCGCTGAACTGTTTCAAGTATGGCGTAAGTTCATAGAATCTCGTCAATTTGAGAGCTTTGTAAATATTAAAACAGCGTTCAATCCCACAGATAAAGTTGGCTACTATTATGTATTCGAGGCTGACGATAACAAGTATTGAATGGTTACCACCATTCATTTTGAGCAAGATAAGTTTTATATCCGACATGTATTGATCCATAAAAAATACGAATCTTGATTCGTCTCCATTAGTCCTAAAAAAAGACGGAATATATTCCGTCTTTTTTAATCCCCACACATTGAGTACAACGAAATGACTGCGCTTATTCTTTAATAAAATGTTCGCGGTAATATTTCAACTCCTCGATCGATTCCAGAATATCTGCCAGTGCCGTATGCTTTTGGTGCTTCTTAAATCCGCTGGCCAGCTCTGGCTTCCAACGGCGGCACAATTCCTTTAACGTCGACACATCTAGATTGCGATAATGGAAAAATGCTTCAAGCTTAGGCATGCCTCGTGCCATAAAACGACGATCCTGACAAATCGTATTGCCGCACATCGGTGATTTACCACTTGGCACGTATTGGCGCAGGAAGGCGACTAATTCTCCTTCGGCGTCGGCCTCGATAATGGTCGAGGTTTTTACGCGTTCAATCAAACCCGAGCGACCATGCGTGCCTTTGTTCCATCCATCCATGCCGTCTAAAAATGCATTCGACTGATGGATCGCAAAAACTGGTCCCTCGGCCAAAATATTTAATTGTGGATCAGTGACGACGACTGCGACCTCCATAATGCGCTCTGCATCGGGGTCCAGTCCGGTCATTTCCATATCGACCCAGATCAGGTTGAATTCATTCGGGCGTACTGGCGGCACTACAATAGATGTAGATGGAGCAGTTGATGGTATGATTAGGTCGATAGCTTGTGACATAATTGTTCTTTCTAATATTCATTGGGAAACAAGCTTGAGTGCTACGTCGTTAGTAGCGTATTTTCTCACATAGGGCACACATGTCTTCACTTGCATTTTCAGTATTACTTGTAGTTTTTTAACAATTAGTCTATCTGTGCGCTTCTGGCTCAGTTCCCATCAGATTCGCCATGTCATCCAACATAGGAGCGCAGTGCCGACAGAATTCGCGGAAAAAATATTGCTAACAGCACATCAAAAAGCAGCAGACTATATTTTTTCAAAGACCAAATCTGGTCTTTTTTGCCTATCTATCAACGCGGCGGTATGAATCGGCTTTACCTTGCTAGGTGGCTTGCGTTGGCTCTCCAGTGTGATATTTGGCTTGGCTGGCCCGGGCATGACCTATCAAATTAGTTTGCTATTGGCATTTGCACTAATTTCAGGTGCCGTTAACTTATTAATTGCATACTAAAAATAGTTTGTCCATGAAGCCCGTTACGAATTCAACAAAATGACACGCACATTATTTTTCCTTGAGTTGGTAAAAATCACCTTTATCGACACGGTAATTGGGCTACCGCTGATACGGGTCGTCCTGATGCTGATAGATAAGTCCGGCGACCTATGGTGGTTCTATGCGTGGCTGGTCTGGAGTGGTTTTCAATTGTTGATGCTGGTGTTATTCCCTACCGTGATTGCTCCCTTGTTCAACAAATTTACGCCATTGACAGATGACAGCTTACGTGTACGAATCGAAGGCCTGATGCAGCGGGTCGGCTTTGTGTCCAAAGGATTGTTCGTGATGGATGGCTCTAAACGCAGCGTCCACGGCAATGCCTATTTCTCTGGCTTTGGCGCCAGCAAGCGTATCGTTTTTTCGATACTTTACTGGCACGTCTGGGAACGCATGAAATCGAAGCCGTGCTAGCGCATGAACTGGGCCATTTCAAGCTAAAGCATATCGTCAAGCGGATCGTGGTGATCTTTGCTACTTCGCTGGTATTTTTAGCATTGCTGGAATATCTGAAAGAACAGTTGTGATTTTTTACCGGCCTCGGGGTTAACCCTGTGTGTTAACTGACTTATTGAATAACAATGCGATGGCGCTGATTCTGTTTAGGCTGGCGCTGCCGATTTTTACATTTTTGTTGTCGCCGCTTTCATCGATCACGTCGCGCAAACACGAATTCGAAGCAGATACATTTGCGGCTAAATATACCAATGTCGACAATCTCGTCACAGCGCTGGTGAAATTATATGAGGACAATGCCTCCACATTGACACCCGACCGGCTGCGGTTCGCATTCAAAAGCTGCTCGGCACAAAACTGGTAATGTCACATGGTTGATCACTACAAACCTAAGCCCGGTAAAGCGCCTAAAACCAATAACGCCAACGCTATTGGCGTCGTCATCGCCGTCCATGGCCGTCATTATTTGGTGCAAGCGATGGTGGATGGCGTGTCATTAAAACTGCACTGTGTCACCCGTGGCAAGAAGAGCGATGTCGCGGTCGGCGATAATGTCAACCTTAATATGACTTCACAAAATCAGGCAGTCATTGAGTCCATCGGCGAACGCCATAGTCTGCTATATCGCTCGGATCAGTACAAATCTAAATTGCTGGCTGCCAACGTCTCGCAATTATTTATCGTAGTGGCAACCGAACCTAGCTTTTCTGACAATTTTATTTCGCGTGCGTTGGTGGCTGCCGAAGCAGTAGGCGTTCAGGCCCACATCATCTTGAACAAGACCGATATCACTGCCTCGTTACCAAGAACTCGCGAACGTTTGCTGCCTTATGCAAACCTTGGTTATCCGATCCACGAAGTATCCGCTATGGGCCTGCCGGAACAAACCTGTGCTACCTTGATACCCTTGCTGGAAGGTCAATCGACGATCCTGATCGGCCAATCCGGGATGGGAAAATCATCGCTGATTAATCTGATCGTACCGGATGCAGTTATTGCCACACGGGAAATTTCAGCAGCCTTGGATACCGGTAAACATACGACGACGTTCACCCGCCTGTATGAAGTCAATCCGACCGCAAACGATGAAACATACATCATTGACTCACCAGGATTTCAAGAATTTGGCTTGTACCAGTTGAGCGAAGGCATGCTGGAACGGGCGTTCCGGGAATTTGAACCGTTCCTTGGAAAATGTAAGTTTTACAACTGTCATCATTTAATAGAACCAAGTTGTGCGGTGTTAGAAGCTGTGCAGGAAAACAAAATTGCCCCAATGCGCCATCAGCTTTACAAGCAAATATTGCATGAATCGTCCCAAATCCTGTATTCACACCTTACTGGGAAACGATAAAGCAGATCCTGGGAACGCTTGTAAGCATTGTTGTGAACGGTATTTAATCCTAATTTAATTTTTATTAATGCGGCTTTATGGTTAACCAGTAGACCTAACCCGTGTGTTTTTCCCCTTTGCAGGATATCTTTCCAAGCAAAATCCCTTATAATTGAACGGGTTAGAAACTTCGGCGGCAGGTCAACACTGACCGCCGTTTTCATTTATGGCAATCAAACACTACCTGCAGTTTTCCGACTTTACCCTGGACGAGTACGAGTACGTGATTGAACGTACCCGCACCATCAAACGCAAGTTCAAGAATTACGAGCCACATCATCCCCTACTCGACCGCACGCTGGTGATGGTCTTCGAAAAAAATTCGACTCGTACCCGCTTATCGTTCGAAGCCGGAATGTATCAACTAGGCGGCGCAGCAATCTATCTCAATACACGCGATAGCCAGCTTGGACGCGGTGAACCATTGGAGGATGCCGGAAAGGTGATATCGCGCATGTGCGACGTGATCATGATCCGCACCTTTGGCCAAGACATCATTGAGCGCTTTGCCGCCAACTCCCGCGTACCGGTGATCAACGGGCTGACCAACGAATATCACCCCTGTCAAGTATTGGCCGATGTCTTCACCTACGTTGAGCAGCGCGGCTCCATCGCTGACAAAACGGTAGCCTGGATCGGAGATGCCAACAATATGCTGTACTCATGGCTGCAAGCGGCGCAAGTATTTGGCTTCCACGTGAATATCTCCACCCCAAAAGGCTACGATCTCAATCCCACATTGGTCAATGCAAATAGCAATCATTACACCATCTTCGACAATCCCTCAGACGCTTGTGAAGGTGCACACCTAGTCACGACAGATGTCTGGACCAGCATGGGTTATGAAGCGGAAAACGCCGCACGCGTAAAGGCCTTTGAAGGCTGGATCGTCGATCAAGCAAAAATGGCACGTGCACAGCCAGATGCACTTTTCATGCATTGCCTGCCAGCCCATCGCGGCGAAGAAATCTCGGCAGAAGTAATTGACGGCCCGCAATCGGTGGTGTGGGACGAGGCAGAAAATCGCCTTCACGTACAGAAGGCGCTGCTGGAATACCTGGTAGTGGGAAGACTTGATTCTTGAAATGTTTAGAATGTTTAAGAATATAAAAAATAGAGGAGAGCCGGTCTTTCAAGCGATTTGTCACTGCACATTTTGAATGGCAATCCTGGACCCATACAAAAGCGTAAGAACGCAAAACATATATTGAACAACACTGAAAGAGTGAAAGCGAATCATGAGCAACGTAAAAAAAGTAGTTCTCGCCTATTCCGGCGGCCTTGTCACTTCAGTCATTTTGAAGTGGGTGCAAGAAAACTATCAATGTGAAATCGTCACCTTGACCGCC
>JACMQE010000238.1 GCA_014377145.1 Glaciimonas sp.
ACTAACCCCTTCGAGCAGCTTCAATGTGCACCGCCCGAGTGACAACAGGGCACTGCAAAATCGTAACTTGAGTAGCACCAATGAAAAAGCCGTTGTAAATCAATGATTCACAACGGCTTCACCATTTTTGGCGGAGCGGACGGGACAGAACTGCCCACTCTCAAAAAGCTATGTAAATCAACTACTTAGGTAGTAGCTGGTTAAAAAATCTCGCTACTAGCATTGCTACCAGTGGCACCAGTTACGTTTATAGCACACCGAAAGTCGCTACTCAGCGCCGAAACCGTTCATTTTTGGGCTGGCTTTGTAGGTTCCGCTTCAATGGAAATTTGGGCAGCAGATAAAACGATTCTCACATTGAATCTATAGCTGCGGAATACAAAAAAGAGAATTACCAGAACAATTGCGAGAATGGCGATATTTATTGTTGTCATTTTTAGCCCAATTAAAAATCTGCCACTTATATGGCAACAATATCATCTTTCCACACATTTCATTCTTGTCAAGGAAGTGAAATAATGATATCAACACTTGCATAATTCAAGTGATTTTTGTTACTGTGTCGGATGGCACTAACAAAAAACGCACTTACTAAAACCTCAAAATCAAAAATTCATGCAATTGAGCGTATGGACTGCGCCCAAATTGAAAGCACGCACGCGCTAATTGATGGGCTCTTTAAACCTATTGACCACAAGTTAAAACGCCCGTCCTTCAATATTCAGCAAAAAATTACAACTAAAGCTGGCAATAATTTAACGCTTGAATGGCAGGGAATTCAACTCGACATCACAGACCAACAAGTATTATTGGCAATTCTTAGAATTGTTTCTGAAAAAAATAGGCAAATTCCACAATCAAAAATTGACAATACATCTTTGAAAGCTCTTTCAAAAAGTTTTCAATTTGAAGGTACAAAACTCGCAACAATTACCGATACGCTAATGGCGAATACATCACTCACGGAAATTTGTACGGTTGCTGGGATGAGTGATAGCGGACAAAATATTGAAGCTGTGTATCAAAGTATTCACCGGATGCAATGTACAAGGTGCTGGGTTTATCAAGAAACAGATATGAATTTGAAAAAGCGAACCGAACTAGGTTTTTCATTGATTGCTCATTGGGGAATGAAGGAAGGGAATGCCTACATTGGAATTAACCCATTTCTATCCAGTGCAATTTTGGGCAAAATGCAAGTGACTCACTTGGATATGACGCACATGCGGTCAGTTCGTGGAGAAATCGGCAAAAAGCTATTCCTATGGCTTTCCGCATGGGCTAGCTATGATAGGACACAGACTATCGGCCTAGATAAGCTTGTAGGGCATGTATGGGGGGATTCTGCTAAGGACAATGCTGCCTTACGCAAGCGTAGATTGAGAGTGCGTACAGCGTTGGATGGAATCGGCAAATTGGAAGGCTGGACAATTCAACCAAAAGATACCAATGATGCGATTTTCAACATACGAAAACCAAAATACATCTAAATTCAACCGCCAATAGGCGGTTTTTTAATGTCGCTGTTTTTATTTCTTACCGATATTAGGGTAACGCTTTACCGATATTAGAGGAACGGAATACCGATATTTGGGGAACGCTTTACCGATATTAGGGGAACGCCCACTTTTCGCAAACCTATATCCCATGCGGCCTAGTGGTCGATTTCAAAAACTGTACCCAAGTTTACCCAATATACCCAAAGTACCACTTTGGGTATAGTTGGGTTAAACTGAATTATGCGATTTTTGGATAGTTAAGCTATTTCTAAATATGAACGGCGTGAAAGAAGTGTTTCGGCTATCGCCTCACCACCTCTTTACGCCTCGGGTCATATCAAATTTATGTGTTCTTGAATAACACATTTAGCCAAAGCGGTACTATGTACCGCTTCTGTGCCGCTTCGCGGCGTAGAAATACCTTCTAGTCTATTTTCTTGGAGCGTTGCAAACCACTTCATATTTTTTACCAAGCGAATTGCAAATGAAGGCCGCATCATAGACCATAGCACTTATGTTTGGATTGCCTTTAAACATAGCAACTGTATTGTTTGCCGTTGGCTTTGAAATATACGTAGTGTCTCCACCTGAATATCGAGTGGTTGATGAACCAGAGATGGTATTCCCATAAAGGTTTGCACTGCCGGTAGTTGTTGAAGTTACTGGGGCAGTATACGAACTGACTTCGGTGCCAGTTTTCGAGGATAGAAATGCGAAATGTGTGAAACCATTTGCCGTTGCAAGTTCGGCACTTCGAAGCATCGCAAAGTCTTCGGCTCGCTCTCCTTTGGTGTATCCATTGCCACGAAAGTTAACACGCCACACATCGGGGGCCAATTGAGTCTCTGTAAACCCACCAGACATGCCCTGTGGCTGATAGGCAGTTGCACAACCGAATAGCAATGCTGTCAATGGAATCAGGCTGAAAATCGAACGCTTCATTGGTGATCACTCCCTTGGAAATTGTTGAAAGTTGTGAGCCTGTTCACATGAGCAAGCCCGCCAAAACTATACATCAGTACGGCGGCTCATCCCATGGCTGTTTAGGTTCTGGATAGCTCCAAGGTGTATTCCATGGGTTTGATGCTGTGGTGGCCTTCCAAGAAGGTCTAACCACCGCCGCCAGTTGAACCAAATGAATTGATCATTAGATAACAATTTGCTAACTTGTGTATAGAAGGCTAGAAAATATAATGCAAAAAATTTACACAACTCTAAAATCCGCATGGGGCTCAACTTGCTTTTGGGAACGAGCTTTTTACGGAATGACTTTCGCATTCCTTCTATTTATGGCTCATCTACCTTGGAAACTGTGAGGCATTTTGATTTCTTTCAGCCTCCAATTCGGATTTGGTGTCGTACCAAAAATAAGCATTTGAAACCAGCGCAATGAAAAGCACTATAAAGAAAGGCTTTACCCATTTATCTTTTGATGGGGAATAAGATTCGACAAAGGCTTTGTAAAAACACAATCCTATAGCTGCGATACAAAATACTATCCATACTTTGTACGAAGCAAAAAAAGTAGCCAAAAGCGTTACAAATCCAATTGCATTTTGCACAGTGTTCATTTTTACCTTGATGTGAACGTATTTAGAAGTATGACTATTTAAAAAGAACTGCTTTTAAACTCGATATTTTTCGATATCGCCGCCAGCATCTTTAATAGCTTTTACCCAATTCGGAAGTCGTCCCCTAGCTCCCGACCAACCTTCACCATTTTCATTTTTGTACAAAAATGCAGGTGCGCCAGTGGACTTTTTTACCTTATTTACCTTTGGAATCTTGGCAACTCCGTAAATCTCTTCTGCTGTAATGTGGTACTGCTCGACCTGAGATTTAATCGATGCAATTATTTTGTTCTTGGACTAAGCAATGATACCTTCACGCTTTTTATTATTCTCTGCAATTTGGTCAGCTAATTTTTTGTTCTCAGCTTCAATTTTTTCAAGAGCTTTTTGGTTGTCATCCATTGCAGTTCCTCAGAAATAGAAAGCTGCAATATACATCAGTACGGCGGTTCATCCCATGGCTTCTTAGGCTCTGGATAGCTCCAAGGCGTATCCCATGGGTTTGATGCTGTGGTGGTCTTCTCAGGCTCTGGGGGCGGCTTGTAGGCATCTTCCTGCTGCTCCCTCATCCGTGCGTATATCTCATCGGGCGTAGGGTCTCTACTGGCTTCCAAGATAGCTTTGTGATTTGGATTGCGGTTCCATTCTGCAAGGTCTGCAATCCTTGCGGTATGGTTCAGCACCTTTAAAAACTTCTCTTCGTTCCTTTGGGCCGTGGCGAGTTGTGCTTTTGCATGCTCAATTCTTTTGAGACGCTCCATTTCTCTTTCTCGAATTCCCATCGTATCGTTTGCTTTGACACCCAGAGATTCCACCACTTTAAGGACTGGATTCAATAGGGAGTACCAAATTTGCGAAGGGTCATCTTCCAGCACTTTCAATCGCCTATTCCATTCGTTTTTATTTTTCGTATTTATATTGAAGGCCGTTTCTAATTTGGCCATTGTCTCTGCGTTATCGCGAAGCTCCATAGCTCTTGCCAATGGTGTGATGGGTCGTGGCTCTGGTGTTGGTGCGGCGATATTAATTTCAGTCGGCGCAATATCAATTGTTGGTACTTCAATCACTGGCAAAGGTTCTGGATTTATTGCAATCTCAATTGCCTGATTAACCTGCTCCGTTATTACCTTTGACTCATCGGACAAGCGTTTTAATTGGTCACGTGCTTCAAGAATTGCAATGTTTTGGGCTTCTAATTCTTCACGCATTTCCTTGGGGCAGTTGCGTGGAATATTAACCGTTGGAATATGGTCGGGGTCGATGTCCTTGAATTTTCCAGCATAGGCAAACCAATCGGAACCGTTCGCTTTTGCGTGTAGGTTCACAATATCGCAAACTGCCTCACGAAGGTTTGATATTTCCCCATTTTTTAAACCCTCGTCCAGAATTCGGGTCTTCTTTCCGAACACTCCATTTTCATCAACTACGCGCGTTGTGAATAATATGTGTACATGGTCATTTGAACCATCTTTCTGTCGGTGGATTGATACTTGAACTGCCACGCCATAGCGTGCGCGAAGCATTTCACCCATGCCACGGGCGCACAGCTTTCGTTGTTCGTCTGTCCAATCGTGCGGCATGGGCACCATGATTTCTCGACAAACGGAAGAATTTTTTCTGGTTTCGGATTTCTCTGCATCGTTCCACAATTTTTTAATGTCTGTGAATCCGATCAACTCGGTTGATACGTGACCCCATTTATCTTTGTATTGATGCATTTTGCCCATGCGCTCATCTTCAAGATTAACGCAGGCACGATACGCAGCGGCGGCCACGGCGCTATCGCCATTGGTGCGAGACATCACTTTTAGGGATGGCGTAAACCAAGTGGCGAGATTAGACATCGCAGATATCTCCCATGGTTGCAACGCAACGGGGTGCAGGGGCGTAGCCCATGCCGAACGCAAATCTCCCCTTGGGGAGTTTGCATAAGTGAGCTGTTGCACAGGGCTGGAG
>JACMQE010000239.1 GCA_014377145.1 Glaciimonas sp.
AACCGGCCGGCCGGCACCTGCTGGCCGATTTGCATGGCATTACAGACGTCAGGCTCAGCCACCCAGGCACGATAGAAAGCTTGCTGCTGGAAGGTGCGCAAGCGGCCGGCGCACAAATTCTGTATAGCCATTTTCATACTTTCGGACCGGGCAAAGGCGTCACGGGGGTTGTGCTTCTGGCAGAGTCGCACATCACGATCCACACCTGGCCGGAATACGGTTTCGCCGCCGCCGAAATTTTCATGTGCGGCGATGCCGCGCCGCAACGCGCACTGGAAGTGATTCAGTTAGCGCTGGCGCCTACCTCTTGCGTGGTGCAGACTATCCGGCGCGGGCATGCAGAGGATTGGACCAAGGCCGCACCATTGATGGATGGATGAATCAGATTGTTCAACGCGTTTCGCAAACCGTCGCGTAATTTGACTACGCCTCAGATCAGCATGGCGAGATTGAACCGTTACAACAGGGAAAGCTGCGAACCATGCATGAACGTCTCAAACTTGCTCTCGATGCACTTGGCTATGACGCCGGTAAAGAGCTGGCGTATAAAAGCAATCTTATCCATGCGATTCAAGCTTTTGCGATCTTGAACGGGGATCAAGAGATCGAGGCTGCTTGCGATGTGGAAATTGAAAAAATAAGGTTGGAAGTAATGCGGCGGCAGTCGAATACGTAGCGCTATTAATTGGCGATATTATATTTTGCATACCCAGTGTTTTAGCCAACTTTCCACGCTGACTTTACTGGGCTGTTGCACTCTGGCATGATGTTGAGATATGTATTAACTATTAAAATAACAATGACGCCACAAGACTTGCGCACTCACAAGAAAGCGCCGAAACAATTCCAAGCGATTCCGGTATTTAAACCGCAAGCACGCAAGAAGTTGCCAAAACCTTTCAAGCAACTTGGAGGGCCAAGAATTGAGTCCACGGGTATGATGGATGTATCCGCCGATCATGTTGCATTTATGTATTGGCGAGATGGGGATATTCTTACGGATAGATCGTTTTTCGCTTATTTATTTTGCCGGTTGGCAAACGACAATCTTAGTCCAATATTTGAGTTTCATTGGCATCCGAGCCACAAAGGGTTTCACTGCAAAACACCATGTGGCACTGTGAGCGACTATACTAATAGGGCGCTTCCTGGAGCGCCAGAATTGACATTGAAAACGGATTTTAAACTCGACCCAAAAAATCACGACGACCGCATGAAACTAGTTATTGATTTTTGTACATGGTGCGGGATTTCATTACCTGATAATGACGTTAGATCAGCTACCTTGGATTTATGGTAATTACTCAAAATTTAAAACATGCGATTTGTTCGCTTTTTGATGTGCATGCTGACGAAGCTGGCGTGCAGCGAGTAGTTACGCCTCTTGAGTACCCAGGTAGTAATGATTCAATCGTTGTTCGGGTGCGCCCATCAGGAGATGGCCTAGGGTTCGTAATTGATGAGAATGGAGAGGCAGCTTTTTATGCTGGACTTAATGGTGGGGAGGTAGAATCCGATGCCGTAGCACGCTGGGCTGAGGAGATGTCTTCATTGTCTCCCGTCAAATTTACAGAAGACGAGAAAATATCTGTGTTTGCAAAAGATGAGCGTCTTATCGGCCCATATATTTTTCGTGTTGCTGAAGCCGCACAACAATTGCACGCAATTGCCACGGCACGCGTTGATCGACAGACCAGTGATTTCAAAGATCGAATTAAAGAAATCGTGCAGCAAATAGCGCAGGAAGCTAATCTCAATTATGAAGCAGATGTTGAGCTTCCAATTGCTGGTGGACTGAAAGCAGATCATGTTATTGGTACGACTTCTCCACTTATAATCATTGCAGCCACATCTTCCACACGATTGCTAGAGGCGGAAGTTATTTATATGCAGTATCGTGAAGACAAAAAGCAAGGATATGTGTTGGCTGTCGCTGAGAGTCAAGCGGCGGTCGGTAATAAGCAGTATGAGCGCGCGCCATATTACACAAACAAAACTGTCATCTACAATGAAAGCGCGTTCGCCAAACTTATGACGAATGAAATGCACAGCATTCAATAGCGACTAGATACGCAGAAAACAGAACCGGCCTTGAGCCGGTTTTTATATGTTGTATAACCGCTCTTTCGGAGAAAAAGACCAACTTCATGAGCTATCCCGCTTGCGACACTTTGGTCCGCCTAGAGCGTCAGATTAGCAGCGCTATGAACAGCCCATTGATCTAGAGTCAGAATAATGCGCGATCGTAAAATTGCCTCTGTTCTCGCGTCGTCAATATCAACTCAGTCAGCAATAACTTTTAGCTTCGCAGCATTTCCAACGTTTGACGTTCCTACGGTTGTTTCGTGAATCATTAATGCGGCATCGGCACTAACGATTCTTTTATTGGCGCCCAAATACGCGATCGTGGCGGAACTCGCTACATAACCAGAATTGTAGGCAGCAATATTCATTGGAAGGGTATTAAGGTAATTGAATAGGGCGCACCTGCGTTAATTCCGAAGCCTGATGAATGAATTAGCATATGCACTGCTTCGACGCCATCTACTGTCCAGTTTGAAAAAAATTTAATATTGATCTAACTATGGGCAAGTCTAAATAAGTCGCAAGTGTTAGCCATATTTCTTTAGGTATATCAGTGGACATAGTTATCCTTTATTGGATCGACGCCGATTTAAAAGACGGCCTGACTGCACCCACTAATCGCGACAGCAGCGCCGCCAGCCATGACGATGATAATATTAGCCTTCTGGGTGTATTGCCCAGAAGAACGGAGCCTCGATAAGCGGCTTCAAATCCGGTGGAGCAATCACGCAGTTTGCAAGCATTTTAAAAATCCATCCGTCCTGTTCCTGTGGCTGTCGTTTTCGTTTGCAAGCGACCACCAGATGCCAGGCGCAACATGTAAAGTAAAAAAGGATATTCATGGAGAACACATCAGACCTTCAAGGCATCAGCGCAACAGCGCAGGATTATTTCGAAGGCATGTACGACAAGGATCTTGACCGTCTTCGCAAGGCTTTTGCCCCTAGCGCGGTGCTTATCGGCTATTTCAAGGGAGATTTGCTGAATCTTCCGCTCGACCGATGGCTGAAGATGCTCGAAGAAAGACCTTCTCCGCGCGATAGCGGAGAAGCTTTCGACATGCGCGTTGTCTCGACGGACGTCACCGGCCGGGTGGCTGCGGTGAAGGTCGTGGATCTTTGCTTTGGCATGCGCTACACCGATTATCTGAACATGGTCAAGACAGACGGTCAGTGGAAGATCGTCAACAAGACTTTTCATCACGATTGATAATTACCGTCAGGACGCTGTGACGCTGGAGAAATGGCCATTCAACCCGGCCTTTTCTTCACGTAGCAGCATGCGATACCGTCTTTAAATTGTACAATAGCGCCATGAATGACATCGACAATCCCGACCAGCGCTATCTGGTGCGCCAACGAAAAATTATCGACGATGAGAAAGGTGCTGCAGTCTACGCCAAGATGATGAAAAGCAAGTCAGGCACATTTGAAGGCGTCTCGTTCATCCGCAATAAAGACAAGGCGTCAGTGATGACGCTGGCTGAGGCGCAGCAAGTGATCGACTGGGCCACCGCAAAAAAAGATCAGGCAAAATTGTATGTGACAACAATCATATGCAAAGGTCAATAAATCAGCACACCGAAAACAAAAATCACGTTTAAAAAATCACATTTAATCGACGGCGCTCAAAGATCGCCGCCTTGTAATTGACTTTGCCGCAGCACCTCTCGACGCCAGTTACCGGCAACAACGCGGCCACTCTGGCCAAACCCTTGTAATTACGGTGCGAATCACGGTGCAATAACGACGCAATTGCGTCCAGCGGTTTTAGCGGCATACAGCGCTTCGTCTGCTCGATCCAGCATTTGTTCGATCGACTCGCCGTTTCGGAACTCGCTGGCGCCGATAGAGACCGTGACTGCAAGGCCGGGTTGCATCTGCTCCCAGTCGATATCCGCAGCCAGCGAACGCACCCGCTCCAGCGACGCGACGGCATCTGCGGCCGACGTGCCGATCAGC
>JACMQE010000240.1 GCA_014377145.1 Glaciimonas sp.
ACACAAGGCGGGAGGGCTTTTACAATGCAAATGTCTTAATTGGACCAAGACATGCTTAGGCTTGCGCAGCTACTTGTTTTTGTTTTTAATGATCAAGCTAATTCGCTTAACCATTGCTTGCGTCATACTCTAACGCAGCCCAACATAATACAGTATTCCCATCTCTATTACACGCTCTATGTTGCGATTACAAATAAATACAGGCATTTTTTATTAAAAACCGATCTGTTGCAGTTGTTTTTTCATATGGTCTAGCACCGACAATCTCAGAATTAATCTGAGATGCCGCCGACAACCTTCGAGAAACCACCATCTACGTACGTGATTTCGCCGGTAATGCCATTCGCCAGATCGGACAAAAGGAATGCTGACGCATTACCGACATCCTCAAGGGTGACGTTGCGCCGCAAAGGCGCATGGTCGGCGACAAAGCCAAGTATCTTGCCAAAACCTTTAATTCCGCTAGCTGCCAATGTCTTAATTGGACCGGCAGAGATACCATTGACGCGCACGCCTTTTGGACCTAGCGACTCCGCTAGATAACGCACACTAGCTTCTAAAGATGCTTTCGCCAAGCCCATAGTGTTGTAGTTGGGCACGACGCGCTCAGAACCTAGATAAGTCAAGGTCAGCAAAGCTGAATGAGGTCGCAGCATTGGCAGCGCCGCTTTTGCCATCGCAGGGAAGCTATAAGCCGAAATATCATGGGCAATCTTAAAGCCTTCGCGCGACAAACCGTCTAAAAAGTCACTCGCAATAGCTTCAGTTGGTGCAAACCCAATGGCGTGAACAAAGCCATCAAGGTGATTCCATGATTTACCTAGATCCGCAAATAATGCGTTGATCTGCGCATCGCTGCTAACGTCGCAATCGAAAATCAGTTTACTGTCAAATTCGGTAGAAAATTTGGTGATGCGGTCTAAAAAGCGTTCGCCGACATAGGTGAATGCCAGCTCAGCACCTTCGCGTTTGCAAGCCTGGGCAATGCCATAGGCGATTGAGCGGTTCGACAATACGCCAGTGATCAGGATTTTTTTTCCTTGCAGAAATGCCATGTTGACTCCAGATATACGCGCCGCGGCAGGTTCCGCGGCAAGGTTTTGTTGCGGCATGCTAACTGCGCACTGAAAAGTGTTATTAACCCAGCAGAGAACGGATTTTTAAACCGACAAGGGCAGATTGTAGGGGTTCAATGAGATCAGGGCAAATAATACGGAATGTTGTTAAATAAATACCATTAATAACTAATTGCTTCGCTGCTTGCGATTACTAGGCGTAACGCGCGATAATCATTGTTTCCTAGCGTCTTTTGATGCCAGGATTTCTCTCTCTGTGGTGTGGGTCTGGCTTTTCTTCTTCGTAGCGATGCGAACTATTTTCTTTGCAACTGCTTTGCTGGGCTTACTAGCACTAGCGACTTTTACAATCCGTTCCCTACGTTCGCCGCGTTTGTTAACCAGCACTGCTTTTCGGTATTGCGTGGTGGCAGCAGCGCGTCTTATGCTGCCACCACCATTTGAGGCATTACGGTTCGGTACTTGTAATTGCAAACTTTGACCACGACTGACAGCATCGCGACATAACCTGTTCCAAGATTTGACCTGACTAACACTAACGTTATAGCGCCCTGCGATGGATGCTAGCGTATCGCGTTTTCCCACTTTAATAAAGATGCGCCGGGTTTCAGGGATGTCTGGAGCCACTGCCATGGTAGCGTTGTTGGCAACCTCAGCAGTGATGTCGCTTTTGTCGGTGTTAGTTTTCGGGACTAGAATAGTTGAGCCAGCCTTTAGCAGCATCCGTGGTGGAATTTGATTTACTTCCCTAATAATAGCCGGCGTGGTGCCGAATTTGATCGCAATCGCCTCGATCCGTTCGCGCGCATTGCCAACTGTATGGGACGTCCACGATGATAAAGACTGTGTCCATTTAATGATGTTTTTCTTAAATTTTTCCGCATTGGTTTGTGGTAGTAAGATTTTGGTATCTGCGCTACCGATAATCACAGGGCGATTGAATTGCGGATTGAGTGCTTTGAAATCATCAATTGACAGTTCCGCCAGTTGCGCGGCAACCTTCACATCAATGTCACGGATTTTGCCAATAGTGACAAAATATGGTTCATTATCGATTTTTGGCAACGCAATGTTGTAAAGGTCTGGCGCGGTGATGATATTTTTAACTGCTTGCAATTTTGGTACGTAATTGCGGGTCTCCGTAGGCATCAGTGGTGCCAGGCTGGCAAAGTCGGTTGGCAAACCAGCTGCCTTATTTTTATCAATGGCCTTTTGTACAGAGCCTTGGCCCCAGTTATAGGCTGCTAATGCCAACTGCCAATCGCCAAACATCGCATACAAGGTTTGCAGATATGTCAACGCCGCATCGGTTGACGCCAGCACGTCACGTCGCTCATCTTTGAACATGTTTTGCTTGAGATTGAAATCACGCCCTGTTGCTGGCATAAATTGCCATAAACCTACAGCCTTGGCAATAGAGAAAGCTTGTGGATTAAATGACGATTCGATAAAGGGGATTAGCGCCAGTTCGGTTGGCATGCCACGTTTTTCTAACTCTTGAACCACGTGAAATAAATAAGGCGATGCGCGCAGCGTGGTGCGTTCAAAATAATCAGGGCGGGCGCTATAGAACTCTGTTTGTGAGATAACCTGGGCGTTATCAAGGTCAGGAATACTGAAGCCTTTGCGTATTCTTGACCATACATCAAATTGACTTATTCCGATTATGCCAACGCTCGGGTCGGTTAAATCAATCAGGATAAAAGTAGGGGTGTAAATAGAAATATCATTGGCATGGGCCAACAGCGGGGTACTGAAAAACGCGATCGCGGCAAGCGCGTAAGTCTTGAGGATAAATTGCATGGATTCTTTTTTGTGACCGGCATGCGGCATGTTTCATTCTGGATACGTATTAGCCGATATAAAACGGTAAAATGAAAAGGTTAAAGCGCAGTGTACGTAACCGGCTTTTGTCGCGTCAAGCACAAAATATGCTTTTACTAATGCATAAGTGATTGATTTATAGCGCAATTAAGCGAAAGATATTAACATAAATAAACATTCGAACTCTGCTCTACCACTAAGTTGATAAAAAATATTACGCTCTAATTGCTAAGAATTGATTAGATTGACAATATATTTAAAAAAAGAGAAGTATTATTTAGATAATTTTTTGAGTGTTATTTAAAATCGTTTTTCCATGAACGTAAAGCATTAAATAAAACGACTGAATCGCTGTTTCCCTTATCCTCAAGCTGGTTGCGGTGCGCGTTCATTTGAAGGCTGGAAATAATTTCTGGCTGTTGATAGCGCAAAAATGGATTAGTCGCATTTTCCAGGGCAATGCTAGATGGCAATGTAGGGAGATGGCAATCCCGTTTTGCTTGCTCGGTTGCAATCCGCTCGGTCAGCGCTAGATTGCCCGGTTCAACCGCCTGCGCAAAACGCAAATTCGCCATTGTGTATTCATGGGCGCAAAATACTTGCGTTTGCGGGGGTAGTGCGCTTAACTTTGAAAGGGATGCCACCATTTGCCCAGAGGTGCCCTCGAATAAACGACCGCAGCCACCAGCAAACAGCGTATCACCGCAAAACAGCCAATTTTGTTTGTCAGCGACATACGCAATATGACCGCGCGTATGGCCCGGGACATCGAGCACAGAAAGCACTAAAGGCAATTTTGGCACAGCAACAATATCGCCTTCTTCTAAAAGGTTGGTAACATGCGCGATAATTTCGCGTGCGGGTCCAAATACTGGCACATTCGCATGTTGCAATAAAGTTTCCACCCCACCAACATGGTCAGCATGATGATGTGTCAGTAAAATAGCGCTGAGTTTGAGCGCGTGGGCGTTCAGTGCCGCCAAGACTGGTGCTGCATCGCCGGGATCAACCACTGCCGCATGCTGTCCAGTATGTATAAGCCAAACATAATTGTTATTGAAAGCTGGAATTGCCACTACACTTAACGTGTTATTTAACAAGGTAATCATGGAAAATCTGTTTTCGAAAGAATCCATTATAGCGCTCGGCCCATGGTTACGAACGCCGATTGGCAGGTACATGCTGGAATGGGAACAAGCTCATTTGGACGCGATGACCGCAGATATTTTCGGTTTTAACGCGATGCAAATTGGTTTGCCCGAAATTGATGCGTTGCAAGCTAACCGTATGCTCCACAAATGGCTGGCTAGTGATGGCAAGCTTGCCGACGGACTGACAGGTGGCGTAGGATTAACCCCGATGCTGGATGTCGATTTGCAAAAGCAAGATCTGCCTCTACCCCCGGACCGCTCTAGAATAATCATTGCCCACGATTGTGCTGAACTGCCATTCGCCTCACAAAGCCTGGACTTGGTAGTATTGCCGCACGTGCTAGAGTTTGCCGCCGAACCGCATCAGGTATTGCGAGAGGTCGAGCGGGTATTGATTCCCGAAGGGCAGGTCATCATTTGTGGATTTAATCCAGCTAGCTTATGGGGCATACGACAATCGACTGGTCACCTCTCTGGCGCCCATTTTTTGCCACAGAATGCCGAGTTTATTAGCCTGCTTCGTCTCAAGGACTGGTTGAAATTGCTGAATATGGAAGTTAATCGTGGCCGTTTCGGTTGCTATGCCCCACCCTGTTCTACAGCGAAATGGCTGTACCGTTTTTCGTTTATGGAAAAAGCCGGTAACCGCTGGTGGCCATATTTTGGTGCGGCTTATATAATACAAGCGATTAAACGGGTTAAAGGGATGTATCTGATCGGCCCGGCTTTTAGTAAAAAAGCAGTCAAGGCTGCTAACGGCGTGCCAGCGACGAATCAGATACGTAGGGCTAAGGTGGGTGAAAAACAAGAACTGTGAATAGTGCTAAAGCTTTGTAGTCTGTAGTCGTTCCCATTTTTTTATTTAATTTTTAATTGTTTTTAATATTTATTTTCGATAAATAAGCCAGCATGGACAAATTAGAAATATTTACAGATGGCGCTTGTAAAGGTAATCCCGGCGCTGGTGGCTGGGGCGCATTGCTTATTTCCGGTGGCAACGAAAAAGAGTTGTTTGGCGGCGAGCACAACACCACTAATAATCGGATGGAATTACTGGCCGTGATCGAGGCCTTGAAAGTGCTGAAGAAGCCTTGCGAAGTCACCTTGCATACCGATAGCCAGTACGTCCAGAAAGGGATTAGCGAGTGGATACATGGCTGGAAGGCGCGCGGCTGGAAAACAGCGGCGAAAGCGCCTGTGAAGAATGTCGATTTATGGCAAGCATTGGACGCAGCGCAGGCCCGTCACAAGATTGAATGGCTCTGGGTAAGGGGGCATAATGGGCACGCAGGAAATGAACGGGCTGACGCACTTGCCAATCGGGGTGTTGAAGTTGCGCCGTGATAGTGCGGTGTGCCGTGAGTCCGTTACACGTTTTTATTGTTGAATAATTCATGCGACTCATTATTTTAGATACAGAAACGACAGGATTGAATCCGCGCTCTGGTGATCGCATCATCGAAGTAGGATGCGTTGAAATGGTCAATCGTCG
>JACMQE010000019.1 GCA_014377145.1 Glaciimonas sp.
TGTGGTGGTTGCCATGACGCCAGAAGAAGCGCACGCCGCCGTCGATATGATGTTGGCCGACAACAAATTCGGCACAGCTGGCACACGGGTCGTGATTGAAGACTTTTTAAGCGGAGAAGAAGCCAGTTTCATCGTGATGGTCGATGGTAGAAATATTCTTGCGCTGGCAACAAGCCAAGATCACAAGCGCTTAAAAGACGATGATCAAGGGCCCAACACCGGCGGTATGGGCGCTTATTCTCCTGCACCAATCGTGACCCCGGCAGTCCATATGCGGGTCATGCGCGACATCATCATCCCAACTATCCAAGGGATGGCGAAAGAAGGCATTCCTTTCACCGGTTTTCTGTATGCTGGTCTAATGATTGACAAAAATGGCATGCCAAAAACGATTGAGTTCAATTGCCGCATGGGTGATCCAGAGACGCAGCCCATCATGGCACGCCTGAAAACCGATCTATTGATGGTGATGGAACATGCTGTCAATAATACCCTTGACACTGTCGAACTAGAATGGGATCGTCGTACCGCGCTGGGCGTTGTGATGGCTGCTGCTGACTATCCAGATACGCCATGCCAGGGCGATCTGATCTCGGGCATTCCGCCAGAAACCGTCGACGCAATCACTTTTCATGCGGGCACGACCCTGACAGGGACTAAGCTGACCACCTTTGGCGGTCGGGTGTTATGCGTAGTCGGCTTAGGTGATAGTGTTAAAGTCGCACAAAAACATGCTTACAACGTTGTCGATGTTATCCATTTCAGCGGCGTGCAATTTCGCCGCGATATTGGTTGGCGCGCGATAAAGCGGCTCGACTAAACATCGTCATTTCGTCAAAAAGTAAAATCCCATATCAGCAATGCTTGTTGCAATAGCTTTATCTCGCTCGGAAAATAATCAAATATAGGCCTCTGTAGGCATCTTTATATTATTTTGATGACAGAACCGCATAATATTTAAAAAATGTATTTTTGAGATTAAATGCATATTTTTTAGGATTTACGAAAAATTGTCCCCATAAGGCGCCCAGACAAAGACAAGACGCTAGTACGGTTAGGAAAGCACGACGCTGTTGGGGCGATTTTGCATAAGTCTTATTCTTGACAAAATTAGGCTCTTCCATGTAATCAACTGGCTGATACCATTCCACTATCGTGGACCGCCTCGGCAAGGTACAATCCGGCATACCCCAAATTTCTGTGATCCGCGCACAACGATGTGCGTCTTTTTCGTAATTTGTGCACCTTTTGTACGCTAGCGTAATGACATTAAATATTCCTGCCGCCAATGCTGTGAAATCCTACCTGCTTGATCTACAGGCGCGCGTCGTCGCGGTCATGGAACAGATCGATGGAAAATCATTCAGTACCGACAACTGGGAACGGGCAGAAGGCGGCGGAGGTATTTCCCGCATCATCGAAGAAGGTAATGTGCTTGAACGCGGTGGCATTGGTTTTTCCCATGTTATGGGGAAAACTCTACCGCCCTCCGCAGCGGTAAACTGGCCTGAACTGGCGGGACGTCAATGGGAAGCAATGGGCGTATCACTCGTCATTCATCCACACAATCCCCATGCACCCACGGTCCATATGAACGTGCGCTTTTTTAACACCACAGCAGAAGGACAAGAGCCAACCTGGTGGTTCGGCGGCGGGATGGATCTGACGCCATATTACGGCTCCGAAGAAGACACCCGGCACTTTCATCGTACTTGCCGTGACGCGCTGACCCCGTTCGATACCGATACGGATAAAAATACCGATCAGGCGTTATATCCACGTTTCAAAAAATGGTGTGACGACTATTTTTATTTAAAACATCGCCAGGAGCCACGCGGTATCGGCGGCATTTTCTTTGATCATCTCAACCAATTCGGCTTCACTCAAAGCTTCGCCATAATGCAAAGTGTCGGCAATGCCTTCCTACCGGCCTACGCAGATATGTTAGCAAACCGCAACGCAATACCGTTCACCGAAGAACAACGCGATTTTCAAGCTTATCGCCGCGGCCGCTATGTCGAATTCAATCTAGTGTATGATCGCGGAACTTCGTTCGGCTTGCAATCCGGTGGCCGTACTGAGTCGATCCTGATGTCAATGCCCCCTATAGTCAAATGGCGTTATAACTGGCAACCGGCAGCCGGCAGCCCGGAAGCCCGGCTGTACTCTGATTTCCTGATTCATCGAAATTGGATCTGATGCGACCCGATCAATCCCAACGTCATTGTGTCGTGGTACTCGGTGGGAGTTTTGATCCGGTTCACAATGGTCATGTGGCACTGGCAAAATATTTTGTGGCATTGTTTGCCTCCGATTTATTACGTGTCATTCCGACAGGTAATCCATGGCAAAAGCGCGGCTTGGAAGCAAGCGCGATGGACCGGGTTGAAATGGTAAGACGTGCTTTTAGCGGACAAGCAGTTGAAGTCTGTATAGACCAGCAAGAAATTGAGCGGCACAAGGCGACTTTCACCATCGATACGCTGCAATCTTTACGGACCGAGCTGGGTCCGGAAGCATCCATCATCTTTTTGATGGGCACTGACCAATTACAACATCTGAATACTTGGCAGGGTTGGGACAAACTGTTCAATTATGCGCATCTGGGAGTTGCCCCCCGGCCCGGCTTTGCGCTAGATGCATCACAAGTATCGCCCGAGGTTACACGCGAATTTACGCGCCGCGCAGCGACCCCAAAGCAGATTCGCCAGAGTCCGCATGGTTTGACCCATCTGGCGGCAAATCTATTTATAGACATATCGGCAACAAAAATTCGTTCTGCATTGCACACCGGCAACAAGCCAGATTCGCTGATTCCGGCAGCAGTGCTAGACTATATTGAACAACGCCATCTTTATAAGAATTAAATGGAAATCAAAAAACTGCAAAGCCTCGTTATCGATGCTCTTGAAGACGTCAAAGCGCAAGAAATCCGCGTCTTTGATACCTCCCACCTGACCAGTCTGTTTGATCGTATTGTGGTCGCCTCGGGCACATCTAATCGCCAAACTAAATCACTCGCCGCATCGGTGCGCGATAAAGTGAATGAAAACGGCGGCAATATTCTGAGCGTCGAAGGTGAAGGCACAGGCGAATGGGTACTAGTCGATTTGGGTGACATGGTAGTTCATATTATGCAACCAGCAATTCGTGCGTATTATCGTCTGGAAGAAATTTGGGGCGAAAAAGAAGTCAAATTTGGGGCGGCCAAACGGATTAACCAACGGAGCGGACCTAAAGCTGATGACAGCGGCGCAGCACCTAAAAAAGTGTCGCGCCATCTGACCACATCCCAAGCATTGGCTCCTGACGTTGATGCACCGACAAAAATCCTGACACGCAAGAGGATAGTAAAAACCGATGGCGTATCAAAGGCTGTCGGGAAAACTATTAAGGTTTCTGTATCGAAAAGCGTTACCTCTAAAAATGCTGCGTATAAAGCCGCTAATGCACCGAAGAAAGCGCCACTAAGGAAAGCGCCAACGACGACCAAACGCAAACCGGAAAAATCTAAAGACGCTACGTAAGCGTCGCGTACCATGCAGCTCATTATTGCTGCGGTCGGCCATAAAATGCCGGCCTGGATTGAAACTGGATTCGGCGAGTATGCTAAACGCATGCCGTCAGATTGCCGAATTATCCTCAAAGAAATCAAACCCGTAGAACGTTCGGGCAGCAAAACTGCAGATACGGCAATGGCACTCGAACGGGGCCGGATCGAAGCCATGCTACCCAAGGGCGTGTGTATTGTCGCATTGGATGAGTATGGCAAAGACCTGACTTCGGTGCAATTATCTCAACAACTAACGCATTGGCAACACGACAGTCGCGACGTCGCTTTCATCATTGGTGGTGCCGATGGACTTGATGCCGGATTCAAAGCGAAGGCAGACACATTGCTGCGCGTATCCAGTTTAACCCTGCCGCACGGAATGGTGCGGGTAATACTAGCCGAGCAACTTTATCGCGCTTGGTCAATCACTCAGAATCATCCCTACCATCGGGTATAAAATCATTGCTAACCGGCGGGTATTAGGCTGCCTGAATTTGCAGGAAAACTTAGCAATCCTATCACCCAAGCAATGAAAAACCTGCCTCAAAAAATCTGTCTTGCGTCGAAAAGTCCTCGAAGACGAGAATTGTTACGTCAGATCGGTATCGATTTTGAATTACTTTTATTGCTCGACAAAGCACCGCGCAGACCAGATGTCGATGAAAAGATGAGGAAAAATGAACAACTAGCTGAATATGTCGCGCGCGTAGTAACACGAGAAAAAGCTGCCTTTGCATGCAAGGCCAGGCATTGGCGCCGAATACTCACATACCCTATCATGACCGCAGATACCAAAGTCAATATTGAAGGCACAATTCTTGGAAAGCCCGCTGACATCACCGAAGTTGTCGACATGCTGCAACAATTATCGGGATGCACCCATCTTATCCTCACCAACGTCGTCGTCATGCATCTGGAACAGTTCTGGCAAATCACACAGAGCTCGGAAGTCGTTTTTCAAACCCTTAGCGATGAAACGATTCGCGCTTACTGCGCAACTTCTGAACCTTATGACAAAGCCGGTGCATACGGCATTCAAGGGCCCGCTGCGATCTTTATCAAACGTATCAACGGCATTCATTCGGGCATCATGAGCTTACCCTTATTTAAGGCTACTCAAATACTACAAAAGGCAGGAATCCGCATTCTATGAGCGAAGACATACTTGTTAATATCACCCCTCAGGAAACCCGGGTTGCATTGATTTTTCAAGGAGCTGTGCAAGAACTGCATATCGAGCGCACCTTGTCACGCGGCCTCGCAGGGAATATCTATATGGGCAAGGTCGTCCGTGTACTACCAGGCATGCAATCCGCATTTATCGATATTGGCCTGGAACGCGCCGCCTTTCTTCACGTGGCAGACATATGGGAATCGCGCGCGCGTGGTTCAGCACCGGCGGACAATCAACCCACAATCCAAGCGCCTATTGAAAAACTGTTATTCGACGGTCAGTCCCTGATGGTGCAAGTCGTCAAAGACCCAATTGGCACGAAAGGGGCGCGTCTCTCGACCCAGATTTCTATTGCCGGGCGCATGCTAGTGTATTTGCCGCAAGATAGTCACATCGGCATTTCTCAGCGTATTGAAAACGAAGCCGAACGCGAACTGCTACGCACAAAAATACAAGAGTTGCTTCCCTCCGACGAAAAGGGCGGCTTTATCATCCGCACCATGGCCGAAGATGCATCCGATAGCGATCTTCAAATGGACATCGAATATCTACGCAAAACCTGGTTATTGATCATCCAAATATCAAAAAGCTGCCCTGCTCCAACCTTATTGCACCAGGATTTGAATCTGGCGCAACGCGTGTTACGTGACTTTGTGGACGACAACACGGCCAGCATTCAAGTTGACTCGCGCGAGAACTTTCAGAAACTTCAAGCGTTTGCCGCGACCTATACGCCCTCGGTGACAGCACGCTTAATTCACTATACTGGCGAACGACCGCTGTTTGACTTGTATGGCGTTGAAGAAGAAATTCTGAAGGCGCTGAGTCGCCGGGTACCGCTCAAATCTGGCGGCTATCTGATTGTCGATCAAACTGAAGCAATGACAACAATCGACGTGAATACCGGCAGCTTCGTCAATGGTCGTAATTTTGGTGAAACTATCTTTAAGACTAATCTAGAAGCCGCGCACGCCATCGCCCGCCAGCTCAGATTGCGCAATCTGGGCGGCATCATTATTCTCGACTTCATCGACATGGAAAACGTCGAACATAAAACAGCCGTCTTATCCGAACTGAACAAAGCCCTACTGCGCGACCGCACCAAAAAATCCGTATCTGATTTTTCTGTTTTGAGTTTAGTGGAGATGACCCGGAAACGCACACGTGAATCTTTAGCGCATATCCTGTGCGAACCATGCCCGGTATGCAGCGGCAAAGGCCAGGTCAAGTCTGGGCGCACGCTCTGCTACGAAATTTTGCGCGAAGTGCTGCGTGAAGCCAAACAGTTCAATCCACGCGAGTTTCGAATTCTGGCATCGCAAGTCGTCGTCGATATGTTTCTCGAAGAAGAGTCGCAACATCTCGCTATGCTTGGCGATTTTATTCGCAAGCCGATTTCATTACAGGTCGAAACATTTTATCCCCAAGAGCAGTACGATATTATTTTGATGTAGTCTTCAGGACAGATCAATGCACACCGCTTTACAAGACATTTCGCCATCGCCTAAAAAAGATCTTTCCTCTTTTCATATTGCGTTTTGTGTAGACGATCATTATTGCCGTAGCATGGGTGCGACCATCACGTCCATTATCGATAACAATCCTGGCATTACATTCACGTTTCACGTATTTACGTTTTCGATTTCAGAAGATAACCGTCAGCGTTTTAGCCGGATAGCCAGCAATCATATCGTGGGGACGCACATCCACATTATCGATCCAGCGATCTTTCAGCCATTTTCCCATATCTCGCAATTCTCCTATTACTCGCCAACTATTTTCACGCGTTTATTAATACCATCGACTTTGCGCGGCATAACCGACAAAGTTCTTTATCTGGATGCAGATATTTTGTGTGTGGGAAGTCTCGCTGAACTGATTCAAATAAATTTCGGGAATAGCGCTACGATTGTTGTTCCCGATGCAGATGAAACAACCAGAAGGCGCTGTGCGGCATTAAAGCTGTCATCGCAACGCTATTTTAAATCTGGCGTCATGTATATTAACGTCGAGGAATGGGAATCTCAGGAAATCACCGAGAAAACCATTCTTGCTATTTTGCAAAACGGCAAGGAATACCGATTTCCGGACCAGGATGCATTAAATGTCGTGTTGGAGGGGAAAATACAACTCATCGACAAAAAATGGAATTTTCTGTATGACCTGATCCACGATCTGGAAGAAGATAACCGCCATATGCGTCCTATTGACGATGCCGTATTTATTCACTTTGCCGGAGCCGTAAAACCTTGGAATGATTGGTGTTTACACGCATCGAAAGTATTGTTTATGAATTACCACAGCATGTCACCATGGGCCGATGTAGCGCTTGATGCAGCACTGAGAAATTATAAAGAGATGAGGATGTTTTCCCGTTTCTTAATGAAACGTGGTCAGGTTTTAGATAGCTTCAAGTGGTACATAAAATATCTTACGGCGCGGTGAAGATGTCAAACCAAACATTATCAAAGCCGAAAAAAATTAGTATCAGCACATTTAATACGAACACTGCATCAATATAGCGATTGCGTGCTGTATTCCTTGATTAGTACTGTATCAACTCATTAAACTCTGAAAAAATGGTATTAAATAGCGCCCATATATTAATATGCCGCACCGATAACATTGGTGACGTCATACTGACATTGCCCATTACGGCTTATCTAAAACAACAATTTCCTGGAATAAAAATCAGCTTTTTATGCCGCGCATATGCGGCACCAATTGTAGAATATTGTAGTACCGTAGATCATGTTATTGAGTTTGAGAGTCTGACTGATCCAGTCGCTTTTTTTAGATACTCTGATATCGACGCCGTCATTTTTGCGCAACCCAAGAAAGCGCTGGCGATCGCTGCGCATAAGGCAGGTATTCCCAATCGCATAGGTAACGTTCATCGCGGTCTGTTCAATTGGCTGCATTGCAACCGTCGACTGCACTTCACAAAAGGTCGCTCCAATAATCATGAAGCGCAATCTAATTTTAAATATCTTAGTCCACTTGGACTAGATTATCTACCCGATTGCAGCGCGATCCCGGCGCTATATCAATTCAACATTCCCAATGATCCACCAATAACGCAAGTATTGCGCCAAGGCAAGTTCAACCTTATCATCCATCCGAAATCAAATGGACATGGCAGAGAATGGTCGATTCAACAATATATCGCACTGGCCAAATTACTTAGCAACGATCCGCGTATTGCGCTGTTGGTAACGGGTAGTATGAATGAAGGAAAATGGATCAGTGAACATGGCCCAGAATTATTTCAATTACCTAATGTCACCGATATTTGTGGAAAATTCACGTTAAAACAATTAACTGCATTTATCCAATCTTCTGACGGCTTAATTGCAAGCGGCACTGGGCCTTTGCACATGTCCGCTGCTTTTGGTCAGCGGACATGTGGACTCTTCCCTGGCGCTCGCACAATGAATCCAAGTCGATGGGGCGCATTGGGCGTTCGCGCCAAATCCTTGGCCCCGCTAAAAGGATGTCCCGGCTGTAAAATAAAAAATGCGCTGACATGCGATTGCATGAAAAATATCTCGCCAGCAACAGTAGAAAAAATTGTTACGAGTTGGGTCAACGAAAAATATGCCGCACTTCAGCGAGCAGATGCGTCGTTAGCGAATGAGAATGAACAAGAAGGGATAAGAATAAGAGACTAGGGGAAAAATTTATTCAAAATAAATTTCAAGTACCACTTCATTCCTTGTCTGCGCTGCCCAGTTTTAATCAGACCTTGGGCATACATTCTTATTTCCTTATAATTTTTTGGACCGTACAGCGGTACATTTACCCACGGCGATAAAGCTTGGTATTTCAAAAAAAGCGCATTTGAAGAATTACAGCACCAACTATGCCAAGGCTTTAGCCGTCCGACAAAATGAATAAAAACTGCGTCCTTTGGAATTTTCTTACCTGTAACAGTTTCACCAAACAGGTCATATAAAAAGTTGAATCTTGCATCGATAAACTTTGTCTTCTGATCCAAGACAATGTTGAGTGCATCTTGATCGGGAAATGAAAAGACTTTTCCACTAGCAAGTATTTCCTTTACTGACTTGTGCCAGATATCCTCTTCGATCCATTTATCTACGTTGATATAAAGCATGCCTGAATTAAAATATTTTTTTCCTGCAAGTTGCAAAGCCTTAA
>JACMQE010000241.1 GCA_014377145.1 Glaciimonas sp.
CTTGCCGGGTGCGTCCTCTCCGTTCGAAGAGATGGTGGCGTGCGCCCATTGCTGCCTCCATATTCCTGCCTCCGAAGCGGTTACCGATTACATTGGTACAGTGTTTTGCGGTGAGGATCACCGGCGTTTGCACGCGAAGTGATGCTGCTACCGGATAGTGCTTCGAAGTTACACGGATGAGTGCATCCGTATAGACTCGCTAGTTGCCGATATCGCGAAAGAATTTGAGCAAACCAATATGATACAGGCTGGAATATTGAAGCTGTCGATCTCTAATGTCGGTCAATCTGGTGTATGGTTTGACCCATTACAATATCGTAAGGTACTGGTAAATATTGTTAAATGTACTGCGTTATGCTGGCGGTGGCCCTGGCAGTATTCGCTTGCAAATCACATGAACCCTAAGGGTGGTATAGAATTATTCATGCAAGATGATGGCCAGCCGATTACCTCGGCGACTCGTTCACATCTGTTTGAACCGTTTTATACAATCTCTAATAAAGGAACTGGCCTGGGACCATTTTTAGCGCGCGAGTTGTGTTTGAATAACGGCGCAAAGTTGGATGAATGAATATCGTCATGAAGCGCATGAGCACCTTACTGACCATTTTGTTATCGTTTTTACTGTGCGTGTGTCACTTTAAATCGCATTTAGAACATTAATCGGAAAATTGTTGTCATGACTTCACCCCGTATTCTGGTCGTTAAGTCAGCGTAACCCATCAGAATTTGGCGGAGTGCGTTGAAAAGAGTAAATTTCGGCAGGCTTTACGCTATCGTTTAAACGTCATCGAGTTGCGACTGCCACCCTTGCGTGGAAGACTGGAGGATGTCGGCTTGCTGGCAGAAGTCATTTTGAAGCGGCTGGCAATTCTAAATTTACATTTGACGAAAATATCATTAACACCAGAGGCATTGCAGGCGCTGCGCGCCTATACTTTTGCCGGCAATGTCCGGGAAATGGGCAATATTCTTGAGCGAGCCTCGGCGTTTGCCAACGATGGAAAGATTGAGGTTGTTCATATTGTATTAAAAATAACTAGTTCGTAGCATCCGAAGCCGGATGCTACGAACTAGTTATTGACGTTAAGGAGTCAATCGGTTCCGAGGAGCTGGCTGTGGCGGTAGATTCTATAATATTAAAGGCAGAAAAATTTTTCATCGATCGAAGTGTTTCTAGCGCGATTAATCTTGCGCTACCACCATCGCTGCCGATGCATCTGGAAAATGTAAAGTGTAATTAATTTTATTCGACAAGCATTGGTGCGAACGCAATTTAACCGCACCAATGCAGCTGAATTGTTGGCAATTACAGTACCGGATACAAAGATTAGTCATTCATGAGCAGGACTAATGAGCTACTCGAATGATAAATAGTCTTCTTATGGCGATGCGATGATAAAAAATGCAATAAAGACCAATGTGATGGCAAAGGCATCAGTCATTAATCCCATATTAAAAGCGCCAGTTTTTCAGATTGGTGAAGATGGATGGTGTGTAACGATGTCTGGCATCGACGGCACGCGTGAGGTGCTGCATCAAAAGTCACCTAATTATGATGCGCGACCAGCAGGCGTTGGGATTGATCTGCTGGTGATACATAGCATCAGTTTGCCACCAGGCCAATTTGGTGGTCTATTTATTGCTAATTTATTTAGTAATTGCCTGGATTATGATGCCGATCCATATTTTGTGCACTTAGGTCCGTCGCGGGTTTCGGCGCACTTCTTGATTCGTCGTGACGGTAGGGTTATGCAGTTTGTATCCACCAATGATAGGGCATGGCACGCCGGCGCATCGTCGTTTGGCGAACGCCAGTGCTGTAACGATTTCTCGATTGGTATCGAGCTGGAGGGTACCGATTTTGTGCCTTTTGAGTTGCCCCAATACGATACGCTGTGCGCCATGACGGCGGCACTGCAGTTGCGCTACGGTTTGGTTGCCGTGTGCGGGCATGTACATATCGCTCCAGGACGAAAAACCGATCCTGGCCCTTTTTTTGAGTGGCATAAATATCAACAGAGCTTTGCAACGCATTGTTCGCAATTACTCATCTCTTACCCATTACACTTTCCGTGCAAAGATTAGAAAAGTCAATTAGATTTTGATTTTTTTAGCGAAAAAGATTCTATGAATCTGCACGTTTAAGTATTGCGTCTATACTGTCCAGGCACTACAATTAGTAAAATTAATAATAAAAAAACTATATACAGTGTTCTGTAATTTTAAACACACTACTTAATTTAGTTGTTTTATTAGGTTTTTGGTCTGCATAACTAAGAAGGTTTTGTTATCCATGTTGGATGGACCTCAAGCAGCCCCCTGGTTTGAAATGGATTAAATTTGAAGCTGGTGTTAACTTGGATGCTAGTGTTGAGTTACATCATTTATTACTAGGACTTACGCAAAATTGTCCCCGCAAAGTGTGTACAAGAAGACAGTACGGCTAGGGAGCACAACACCGCTGTAATGATTTTGCGTAAGTTTTAATACATATTCCACAGACAACAGACGCGATGAGCGCGTCTGTCAACTCAGCTCGGGAGGCTCAGTGCAATCTACTCAAGAAATTTCCATCAAATCTTCAACCGAATTCGGTGGTGTATCGTCGCAAGCTGGTATTAACGCGATTCCCTTGAAAGCGCCCGTTAGCTTTGGCGATTATCGGATCATTCGCCGTAATGGTTCCGTAGTTGGGTTCGAGCCGTCCAAGATTTCAATTGCGGTCACTAAAGCATTTCTAGCCGTCAATGGTGGGCAAGGTGCTGCTTCTGCAAGGGTTCGCGAACTTGTTGAACAGTTGACCTTAAACGTCGTAAATGCGCTGGTGCGTCGCCAGCCAACTGGTGGCACTTTCCACATTGAAGATATTCAAGATCAGGTAGAACTGTCGTTGATGCGTTCTGGGGAGCACGACGTTGCACGTGCTTACGTCTTGTATCGGGCCAAGCGCATGGAAGAGCGAGCGCAATTGCTGACTAAAAGTCCAGCCGCTGCAGTCGCTGAGCTTTATGTGACGGAAGACGGCCGACGTCGTATCCTTGATATGAACCAGGTCCGCGATTTAATTGCAGCGGCTTGTATGGGTTTGGAAAAACATGTTGATGCTGACGCCATTCTGACTGAGACCGTCAAGAATCTGTATGACGGCGTGCC
>JACMQE010000242.1 GCA_014377145.1 Glaciimonas sp.
GCTGCCGGCGGCACTAGCCACCGATTGAATCCCGCTGCCGCAATAGTGCGTTCTTTTGACAACAAATTCATATGTTTCCCACCTTTATAAGGCATTCATTATATGTATCTAATTACCTATATTTTCATCGGAGACTGATTTTATCTATTCATCATACAGATAGCGCAATTCGGCCTTAAAATTGTTATAAAATACCACCAAGAATAGTAGCCTTCAATAGGCACTAATTTGCATATTTCGTTTTTTTAATTAATGTAATTTAATAGCTTTATTACACAATTCTTCAACGCTCCTATTGCATTTGTGGAAAAAAGTATCAATCACGTGCAACCTTTGCAACACGCTGAATTGGCAACAAGGACCCAACTCAGGTAAATGCGGTACTAAATTTTATGAAAAAGATGTATGTATAAAGTCAATATCAAACCCCACTGGGAAATTGGTCAAGATGCTGGAAAATCGCTCGACACTGTAGCCTTGCTAACGCTGTTAACATCTATTCGAGAAACCGGATCAATTTCAAGTGCGGCAAAAGCGACCAAACAGTCTTATCGCCATGTATGGGGACTGTTGCGCGAATCTGAACAGATATTCGGTCACGCCTTAATTATTACCGAGCGCGGTCGAGGGAGCATCCTGACCGCACTTGCAGAGAAACTAATTTGGGCTGACCATCGTATCACAGCCCGATTATCCCCAACACTGGAAAGTCTAGCCTCTGAACTAGAAGGGGAACTCTGTAAAGCTATCGTAGGCTAATCCAAAACTATCCGCCTGAATGCCAGCCATGGCTTTGCAGTAGTCGCCTTGCTGAATCAGTTGAATGCGATTCATCTACCCCTCGATCTACGCTACCGCAATAGCACCGACGCCATGTCTGCACTATCGCGCGGCGAATGCGACCTAGCAGGTTTTCATGTACCTTTCGGCAAATTTGAAGAGGCTACCGTCGCTTTATATGCGCGCTGGTTAAACAAAAAGACCCAATGCCTGATTCATCTGGCAGTACGCAAGCAAGGATTAATGGTGGCCCCGGGCAATCCTAAAAATATTCATACGCTCTCTGATCTAGCCGAGAACTGCGTATTTTTTGTCAATCGGCAGACCGGTTCTGGCACGCGCATGCTGTTAGAAATGTTGTTAGACAAGGCCGGCGTTGCCCAGCATTCTGTAAAGGGATTTGAAAATACCGAATTTACTCATTCCGCAGTTGCCGCATTTATCGCCAGTGGCATGGCAGATGTCGGATTTGGCGTACAAACTGCCGCAGAGCGTTTTGGCCTAGAATTCATTCCATTGATTCGCGAACGTTACTTTTTCGCGCTTTCGATAAAGGTAATGCAAGACCCATTGATAAAGCAAATCATCTCAATCATAAAGACTGATGCCTTCCGCCAGGTGGTCAATCAATTGGCTGGCTATGAAGGCAAAGCGACTGGCGAAATTGTGTCGCTCAGCGATGCATTTGCGAGTTTGGGAGAAAACCCATTTGAATAATGGTGGCATGCTTAATGGAAAGTAGCGGGGAAGATGGCGGCAAGGCGTTGTGCTTTTTTCCCACTTATTCTCGCGTTATGGTTACCTTCAAGCAGCCATTCTGACTCGCTCCTAACCCGGCACTCAACGTCGCGACTGCCACCAACACAAACAATATTGCGATACTGCCCCCAAGCATCGCTAAGATCATGCATCACCACAGCAAGCGGCACCAACGCTGCGACAGTGTAACCAATGCCTGGCACCATCCCAGATAGCGACGCAGCAACATGCGCGTCCGAAGACCGCAGCACGGTCAACATCAATGCAATGCTAACTGTCCCACCCTGCCCCAAGCCCAGCAACACCGCCCACCACCAAACCACGCCAATAAAGGCGCTATCCAATATTAATGTATGATTATTTTAATAATTAAATCAGTACATACTAAAAATTAGCGCTAAATCGTTGTATTTATCAATTTCTATATTGATCCACACTTCAAAAGAACAGGTTACCCGCGGACAGTCGGTCTAAAGGAGAAATTGATGAAGAAGTTATCGAAAGCATTAGTATGCATCGTCTCAAGTGCCATTCTATTGGCGGCATGTAGTAAGCAAGAAAGTAAAACTCCACAAACCCTCGCCCCAGCGCCAACCCAATATATTGTCGGTGTAGAAGCAGCCTGCGCACCGTTTGAAGTACAGAACGAACAAAAAGAAATCGTTGGTTTCGATGTCGATCTGATGAATGTCATCGCAGACAAAGCCGGCTTCAAGGTCAAATTCGTCAACACCCCCTTCGAAGGTATTTTCAATTTCCTCGCTCAAGGTGATCGCGATATTCTAATTTCGTCCACCACAATCACTGACTTACGCAAACAGAAGGTCGATTTCAGCAACCCATAATTTGAAGCGAACCAATTAATCGCCGTGCCGAAGGATTCCACAGTAGAAAAATTTGCCGATTTGAAAACGCTGAAAATTGGCGTTCAAAGTGCGACTACAGGTGACGACGCATCACAAAAATTAGTTGGTAAAAATAATCCTAACGTCAAATGCTTCGAATCTATGCCGTTGGCGTTTCAAGAGCTGGAAGGCGGCGGTGTTGACGCGGTTATCGGGGATAATGGCGTGGTCGTGAATTACATCAAAACAATACTATCAAAGGGTTAAAAATCATTAACGATCCATTGTTCCCAAAAGAGTATTACGGTATCGCAGTAAAAAAGGCAACACAGCATTGTTAGTAAAATTAAACAAGGGATTAGCAGATATAAAAGCTGACGGTACTCCTAAAAAATTTCATGCGAAATATTTTTCGTAAAAAGGTCTATGAATAAATAAAATCGTTTGGTGAAGATACCAATGATTTTCCGGCAATTTTTTAAGGATTTTTATGAAAAAATTTTTTCGTCTTAGGATACCGACTTACGCATTTGTATTGGCATTGGTAACATTAAGCGCTTGTAGTAAACAAGGCGCCCCCACCCCCAGGACGCAGAAAGATGCTGCCACCGTTGTGTAACGAAGCGCTTACTTTGCTCAAGGATTCTTCTCTTGTATCCAATATCTGAGTCGGGCTGAATTGGCCTATGCAGCGCGTACGGTAGCGGGTGCTTACTCGCGGTATTGGGAGCCATATATTACAATTTCGGTGGTGTATTTTGCGATGACAATATGTCTAGCTTAGTTGGTATCACGGTTAGAACGTAAGTACGCCGCCCCTAGTCGGTATTAAGCGTTCTTGTTTAAGGTATTTTATGGTGCTGTCGAGTGGAATAGCATAATGCCAATAGAGCGATTTTGCGTACTTCCTACTAAAAATAATTCAACCCCAACGCAGACTTCACTTCCGCCTTCGTTTGCGCCGCAATTTCCCGCGCCTTCTGCGTACCGCGCTTCAGCATCTGCAAAATATAACCACGATCATTTTCCAGTTGCTGACGGCGCAAACGAATTGGCGCCAACAGTTCCTGCAAGCACCCCTCAAGCCGCACTTTCACGGTACTGTCAGCCATTCCGCCACGCACATAATGTTTTTTAAGGATACCAATCCCACCTGATTAGGGTCAAAATATCTCCAAATAAAGAAACGCAACATTCCCCTCCAAATGGCCCAAATCTTCAATACGCAAATGCAATGGATCGGTATACACCTTCTTCACCGCCGCCCGAATCTTATCCGCATTTGCGCCAAGGTTAATCGTATTACCTAACGATTTACTCATCTTGGTCTTGCCATCGATTCCTGGCAAACGCCCAATTTCCGGCAATAAAGCTTTCGCTTCGACCAAAATCTCCCGACCGACCAAACGATTAAACTTGCGCACAATCTCATTGGTCTGCTCAATCATCGGAATCTGATCTTCCCCGACTGCACTAAAATTCCCTTAAGTGCAGTGATGTCCGCAGCTTGACTGGCTGAATAGCTCAAAAACCCGGCAGGAATATCGCGCTCAAAACCACGCAAACGAATCTCTTCTTTTACGGTTGGATTGTGTTCTAAGCGTGCCACAGTCACCAAATTTAGATATTAAAAAGTAAGCTCAGAAAGTTCTTGAATTTGCGACTGAATGAAGATAATCGATTGCAACGGATTAATTCCTACCGCCAGATAATCCAGCGCAACTTCAACTACATTACGATGCGCCTTGTCAATGTCGTTCATTATGTCGGTCAACGCTTGGGCGTCGGCCAACATAATGAACTGTTGATAGATACTTTGGTGGGCAATACGTACGATTACGCAGAATATCAACATAATGACCGAGATGCAGTGGTGGGCCTGTTGGCCTGTCACCGGTCAGAATGATGGGAAGATTTGGAGAACTTATTGAAAGAATCATGAAAAATACACCTTAATCGCGATGCAGAAGTATAAATGTGTACGATCCACTTTTCGGAATATTTACGACTTGGGCGATTATGCGGTTGGTAAATCGTCTTTCATACGTCGTCGATGTAGTCAAGTACATTGTCCACCAGAACTGTAGAGATTGGCCATGAAGGCAACGTCGGCGGCACGATTCAGATCGGCGTCGGCGAAAACGATCAAGGGCGATTTTCCGCCTAGTTCCATATTGACTTCTTTTAACGTCGAACCAGAAGCGCTGGCCATGACTTTTTTACCAATCGTGATGCCGCCAGTGAAAGATATTTTTCTATGCCAGGATGTTCGATCAACCAAA
>JACMQE010000020.1 GCA_014377145.1 Glaciimonas sp.
AAGTTGACTTCGGTTAGATCAGCATCATATTTTTCGCATACTGAATACAGGCCGTTGTCTTCGCAAGCCTTGATCTTATTGCGGACATATACTTGCGATGCCGCGCTGTCACCGACCAGTATCACTGCGAGACCGGGACGCCTACCTAGCGCGGTGAGGGTAGCGGCGCGTGTGGCAACCTCGGCACGTAATTGTTGGGAAAGGAGATTTCCGTTAATGAGTTGAGCTGGCATATTAGGGTGGGTGTAGAAATAAATTAAGACTAGATTATAAAGCGTCACTTGGCTTGATATTCGGTTAGGCTGTGATTCTTTAGTTTGATCGTTTTAGTACTTACGCAAAATCGTCCCCTCAGCTTCGCGCCCTCCTAACCGTACTAGTAATTTACTGTCTTCGTCGGCAGGATTTGGCAAATCCGTTGCTGGGATAATATGCGTAAATCCTGAAGACCTAAATAAGCATGTGCTGATGATACAACTTGCAGAAACTTTAGCGGACCGGAGACGGGCCAGATTGTGCCAGCCCGTTTAGAATCGTGTATTCTGGACGGGCGTCGCCATGACAGCTGGTGGCCAGTCGTTCCAGCGTTAACTTCATGACCTGCAATGCGCTAATTTTTGCATCCAGCTAATTTAAATGTTCCTGCGCCAGCTGTTTGACTTTACTACTAGGACGTGACTGGTCAAGCCAGAGATCAATCAGGGCTGTGATTTGCTGCATTGAAAATCCCAGAACCCGGCTTTGTCGGATAAACGGTAGTAAATGCACATCGCGTTCGAAATAGGTGCGGTAATCGCCTTCAGTGCGGGCTCCCGGGGAATTAGGCCGATTTCTTCGTAATGCCGAATCATCTTGGCAGACACGCCTGATGCGTGTGCAGCAGCGCCAATATTCATGCGATCAGTTTGCATTGTCTTTTACCTTTTCTGTGGAGGAGCGCACGGCGTTTTTCTCGGGATGCCAACGACGCAACAATAATGCATTGCTGACGACATACGCTGCTGAATCCCATGGCCGCCCCCACCAGCACCGGATGTAAATACCCCACAACCCAGCCAATTGAATGCCGACCACGTTATACACAAACGCCCAGAACAGATTTTGCCGAATTTTGTGATAAGTTCGATGCAAAATTGTCATGGCATCGGCGACCAACGCAGGATCGTCGCGCATCAGGGTGATACTGGCGCCATGCATCGCCACATCCGCGCCGGTGCATCGTTGATACCGTCACTAACCATTGCGACTATCGCACCGTTCCTCTTCAAGTCGAGAATCGCCTTGGCTTTATCAGCGGACAAAATTTCTGCATAAATAGCATTAATTTCCACTTGTTTGCCACAATTGCATTGGCGCTGTCCCAATTGTCGTCAATGAGCATGGCTACTTTGATAGAAAGTTTCTGTAAGCGTTCGATAGCAGCTTTTGCGGAAGGTTTAATGCTGTCACCAAACGCCAGTAATCCACAAAACTGGCGTGCCAGCTGCATTGCCAGCGACCGCAGACTGATCAACGTTTGCCAGCCATGAAATGGTGGAACCATTCGTTTCTAATGTTGCTGCGTATGGCAGCAGTGGCGCACTTTACCCTCAGCTCTTGCATCCAGCAGGAACTGCCAAGATAACAGCGTTGTTGGTCAACATCGGCCTGGACACCACGACCGGAAATGGTTTGAATCTTAGTGGCGACCGGGAGGGACAGATTTTTTTTGTTGCGGCTCTGACGATGGCATACCTCAACGGATGCGTACTATTGTGTTGCACGAAAGCAGCCAGCGTCATTAATGCATTATCAGCATTTGGTATCACGCCGGCATTGGAAGCCTGATACGCGGTGAGGGTAGGGCGACCAGTAGTGAGCCGTACCGGTTTTATCGAAGGCGACCACGATAATAAGATGGGCTAATTCAAGCGCTTCGGTATAATGGCGTTGGCAGTCTGGCATTTGGCACGCGTTTCCAGCCATTTTCCGAGCAAGACCAAGGTAATCACTGCCGCCGACGCTTCAAAATAAAAGTGACCCATTGCATCGGCATCGCTGGTAAATAATTGATACAGTGATAAGCCAGACGCCGCCATGGTGCCGAGCGCCACCAGCAAATCCATATTGCCAGTTCTGGCCTTCAGCGCGCTCCAAGCAAGAATTGCAAAGGTGTTGCACATGCTAATTGCCATCAACAAGATAATTGCCAATGGCTGCCAAATCTCATCAGCAACATTGGTAAAATTAAGGGTGTGGTGAGCAAGGCGGAGACGATGACCAGCCACCACCCGGCCATTGCTTGCGCGTGTTGAGATTGATTGTATTGGTGCAGTAGACGTTAAAGCTTGCGCGCTAGGCAGCGTTGCCGTGTACCCAGTCGCTTCAAAGGCTGTTAATAACTGCTCGAGATGATCCACCTTCCTATCATATTAAGGCCAAGAATAATTTTTATGAATTATGCAGAATCGCCCCAGCCGCTTTGCACCTTCTTATTGTTTCCATCATCTTTTATAGGCGGAATTTTTCGTAAGTTATTTTTATAATATTTGTTGAATTTATAATTTGTAGCTTGACCTTCGCATGGCGGGATGGCGTATAGCGCTGCTATCTTTGACTTAATAAAGTAATGAAAATGATCGAATTTAAAGTAGAAGATATGGCTTGCGACCATTTTTTGGACCGTATTACTAAGGCCATCAATGAAGTCAATCCTCAGACGATGGTGGAAACGAACTTTGCGGAAAGGAAGGTCGTTATAAAAACCCGGGGCGGAATTGAGATTGAAAAATTTGTCGATGCAATGATGGCGGCGGGCTAAACAACAGTGCGTGCTTAGTTTTTGTGTGCCCAGTAACAGAATTGCGCAAAATCGCTACCAAAGCGTCGATTTTGTGATTGTATATTATTTGTGTTGAAAGGCTACGATAAGACCTGACGCAGCCAGCTACCAATGTCGGCAACTTCTTCCGCACACACGGCGTGTTGCATCCGATATTCATGCCACGCAATTTGATAGCCAAGTTGTTGTAAACAGTCACGCGATTGTTCGGCCCTGCTGAACATTACCACCGGATCGGTGCTGCCATGTGCCATAAAAATCGGCGTGTCCTGATTCGCGGCAGAACGCTCTGCGTCTATTTTTTCAATTAGTGGTAAATAGCCCGACAAGCACATCAGCCCCCCCAGTTTTTCCGGATAACGCAAACCAGTTTGCAAGGCCATTGCGCAACCTTGTGAAAATCCAGCAATGACGATTTTATGAGCAGGAATGCCGCGCAAAATTTCCCTTGCAATCAATGCATCTATTCGTACTTGCGACTTGCGCAATCCGGCTTCGTCTTCGTGTCGCACCAGATCCGACGTGAAAATGTTGTACCAGGCTGGCATCACATGACCGTTATTAATGGTTACGGGAATATTGGGTGCATCCGGAAAAACGAAGCGGATGCTGCGGCAGCCGCTCAGGTCTAATTTTTTGACGATCGGCACGAAATCCGAGCCATCAGCGCCCAAGCCGTGCATCCAAATGACGCTAGCGGTCGGCGTGGCCGAAGTAGTAATTTCTTGCGTAGGGAGGAGAATTGTCATATCGGGGGAGAGGGGGGTGGTTGGAAATGATCAGGCGCTGGGCGGACGGAGTGCCGATTTTGGCCGAAATACCTTACAAACAGCTGCGTCCGTTTCAATATACGGACCGCCGATCAAATCAATGCAGTAAGGGATAGCTGCAAATAGCCCAGATACTTTTTGCTCACCATTGGCATTTTTTAGACCTTCTAGCGTTTCTTTGATGGATTTTGGTTGTCCCGGCAGATTCAGGATCAGCGCAGCATGATTGTCGGTTTCACGGATAACGGCAACCTGACGCGAAAGAATAGCGGTTGCCACAAATTGCAGGCTGATTTGACGCATTTGTTCGCCAAAGCCGGGCATCTCCTTAGTTCCCACCGCCAGCGTTGCTTCCGGGGTCACATCGCGGCGCGACGGACCGGTCCCGCCGGTGGTCAGTATCAGGTCACAATGGTATGTGTCTACCAACTCAATCAGGGTTTGTGCAATTACTGCCTGCTCGTCTGCGATCAGGCGGGTTTCCATTTCCCATGGACTCGTCAGCACAGCACTAAACCAGTCTTGTAAAGTGGGAATCCCTTGGTCTTGATATACGCCAGCACTGGCACGATCAGAAATCGAGACCAGCCCAATTTTTAGTCTGCGTTGTCCTGAGGTACTTTCCGTAGCAATATTAGAAATTGTCACGCTTATCATCTTCCTCGCTATTGTCGTGATCGCTATCATCGGTACTGGGCTTTTGCAACTGCTTTAATATTTGAAAAATCTCGCGATACGCTTTTGGCGGTTTATTCTCAGCTTGTTCCTTGCGCGCATTGCGGATCAACGTGCGGGTGTGTTGCACGTCTAGCTCAGGATACAGTGCCAGCAACGTGGTTAGCGCAGCGTCGTCTTTTAGTAAACGATCGCGATGACGCTCCAGCGCATGCATAGCCGCTGTATCGGCTTTTGATAAGCCTCTCCAGCTATCAAGGGTTTTTTGAATTTCTGCAATTTCGTGCGTTTCCAGCGAGCGCATCTTCTTACCGACATACTGGGTCTGGCGACGACGGCCTTCGTGATCCTTGATTTGCTGACATTCGAGGATGGCGTCACGCACATCTTCTGGCATCGGCACGCGTTTGACGCGGTCGCGGGACTCAGCAATCAATTCTTCACCGAGCTTTTGCAGTCGAGTCATTTCACGTTTTAGCTGGGACTTGGATGGGCGGTCGTATTCTTGTTCGAACTCGGTGGACTGGAAGCCACAGGAGCCGCGGTTTGGATTTGGCATGATTGTAGGGGTAAAACTATTCTCTTTAAACGACCGCTATGATAACTGTTTTAGTCTTAGACGTTGTCGCTCATTCGCCTGTTTTGTGGGCATTGCCAAACGGGAAATGGGCATTAAGCCGTTGAATTGTTAGAGATAATCACACAGAATTACGCTTTGTAGAAATTACTTGGCAGTGCAACGCACCAGCCGCCGCAATCGGCTTATGTAAAACGGGATGTAAATGTACAAATGAATAACAAAAGTTGAATTCATTATCGGGTATTAATGACCGCTTTACCTACTAGTAATATAAAAATTAACTTTCAATGGTAAATGGATGTATATGAATTGAATTGCCTGAATTGTCTTTTTAAAGGCGTCGATTAGTTATCCGAAAGACTAGGTTGAACTTAGGCCTTACGCAAACCATCATATTGGGTTGCTCGTTACATCGGCGCTCTCCAACCGTACTATGTTCACCCCCTTCTCTAAAGAAACCACGCACATGAGCGCATCCGTATTTCTCCATACTCAGGAACAATTACAACAACTTGCGCAGGATATTTTGCGTTATGCCCGGGAAAAAGGCGCTTCTAACGCGGCAGTCAATATCAGCGAAGGTAGTGGCCTGTCGGTTAGTGTGCGCAAGGGCAGTATTGATACAATTGCGCAAAATAAAGACAAAGGCATGGGCGTCACCGTCTATCTGGGCGAAGAGCGCCATACACGACGCGGTAACGCCAGCACATCGGATTTTTCAGCACAATCGCTAAAAGATACAGTTGATGCAGCTTATAACATTGCGCGCTTTACCGCCGAAGACGATTGTTCTGGATTGCCGGATGAAGACATGTTGGAAATGCATCCGCTAGATCTGCAATTGTGTACGCCCTGGTCGATTTCGGCTGAAGAAGCAGTGGTGTTGGCAATACGTTGCGAAGCGGCGGCGTTTGCGGTGGATAAGCGCATTACGAATAGCGAAGGCGCGGGCGTGTATGCACAACAAACACACTTTGTGAGTGCTAATTCGCGTGGTTTTATGGGGGGATATCCGTTCTCGCGGCATACCTTATCGGTATCGCCCATCGCTGGCAAGGGCGGAAAAATGCAGCGTGATAGCTGGTATTCATCGGTGCGTGATCCGCAAAAAATGGCACAGCCGGAAGAAATTGGTCGTTACGCTGCGGAGCGTGCATTGGCGCGTTTGAATGCGCGCCAGTTGGATACGCGTAAATGCCCCATATTGTTTGAAGCGCCGCTGGCGACCGGTTTGTTGGGCGCGTTTGTGCAAGCGGTGTCCGGCGGAGCGCTGTATCGAAAGTCGACTTTTTTGCTGGATACGTTAGGTAAATCCGTATTTGCGCCACCTATTCAGATTATCGAAGATCCACATGTTGTCGGAGCAGTTGGTTCGGCACCATTTGATGATGAGGGCGTCAAAACGCAACGACGCGATGTGGTTAAAGATGGCGTTGTGCAAGGCTATTTTTTGTCAACCTATTCAGCGCGCAAGCTGGGTATGATGACTACTGGCAACGCTGGTGGTGCACATAACTTAACAATTGTTTCGTCATTAACGCAGGCGACCGATGATTTTCAGGCCATGTTGAAAAAATTGGATACTGGATTATTGGTGACTGAGTTGATGGGACAGGGCATTAATTGTGTTACCGGTGATTACTCACGCGGAGCGTCTGGATATTGGGTGGAAAATGGCGTGATTCAGTATCCCGTTGAGGAGATTACAGTTGCCGGGAATATGAAGGAAATGTTGGCGCAGATAGCGGCTATCGGGGCTGATACCTTGACGCGGGGAACAGCGCAGACCGGGTCGATTTTGATTGAGAGTATGACGGTAGCGGGAAATTAAGTAAGTAACTTGTCGGTTTGGGGGAATCTAACGCTTTAAGGGCGCAGATAATGCTGTGTAACTGCCCGGCTTAAAATAAACGATTCCAGGCGTTCTTCAAACGGATAATAAACCGACTCATAGCTGATAGTCGATGCTTCATCGAAAAACTATATTTGGCGGTCATATTTCACCATTGCAAGTCAACATTAGCTGGGTTTGTGGATTTAGCACGGTCGACATAATAATACTGGTATAGTGATCTTCACCGCATTGCAAATCCGCACATCAGCTCGCGCAGAATGGGAAGCTGTACCCATTTCCAAAATGCTAGCCCAGAGATGATCAGCAGTATCAAATCTAAAATTACTGACACATAAATAGCTTTTGCACCGCGTTATATTTGCCAAGCGCATCGTTCTGGAGCTTACCTGTGAGCGCTTTTTGTAAGCCTTGAAGTACTGTTGCCGGATACAATGAGAAATAATCTTGTTGCAGATTTTATGATGGGCAATAGCGAAAAAAGAGTGATTAAAAAAAGTAACCCCGTTCCACCAAAACATCCATCTTCACGAATGCAAGTCATCTTCAAAGAAGCGTATTTTCCCTTCCAGTCGCTTCTGCTGGAGGGAGTTGGGGTGCTGGGGAATCAATTCTGAAATTTTAAAGTACAGCATCGGCAATAAAAACCATTATGGGAATTTCTGCTGATAATATTGTGAGTCAATTTATTGATTCATTAATCGATGATGATCGCGTTTTTTAATACCTGGAAGGGAAAATCCAAATGCTGACTAACCAAATTTTGATCTTCCTGCGCGCCACAGGTGGGACTACACCAACGTTATAAGCAGAAAACATCAGTATTTTTTTAGAATTTATTTCTAGTATTTTTGGCTGGCCCCTTACATGGGATGACACCGAACTATTGGAAATGATAGACCTATTTAATAGACGACCATTAATTCAAGCAGATATGAGCGTTAAATTAATTGAAAAAATAAAAGCGAAAGTAAAATACATGGCGTTCCCAGCGTGCGATTTGTCACAATCGCTATGACACAATTTTTAGCTTTCCGTATTTATCAGATAGCATTAGGGAATATCTCATTAGCTCATCAAGTTTTTATGTCGGATGATAAGCGTTCAGTGATGCAAATTGGCAGCAAGAGCGCAGCTATTATTCCGAAGATCTTCCTCAGGTGCAACTTGCAAGGGCGATGGAAGACAATGCTTCAAACTCGACACTGCCTCCCTATTACCAACATTATTTTATATACGGTTAATAATGAACGCTTATCGGTTGGCGACGATGGCAGTACATGCCTTGCCAAAGAAAGCTATTGAAAATTTTAATACAGACAGTATTAGATTGAGAAAAATTTTTTAGATTGTGCCAAAGCGAGGAATAATATTACGCGAATTGGAGAGAAAATTATCACAAACATTAATTCTGATTTAAGTAAGTCTAATTATGCAATTTATACGGAAGGTCATACAATCGCACTTACTAATAGTGTTGAGAAAATGATCGAGTTAGCATTTAAATCTATTTGCGACAATTTAAGGATGTATAAAAATAAATTAATATACATCAGTATATTAAACATTTCTATAAGCTTCGACAAGAGAGTAACTAATTTCCATATAAAAAATTTTTATATTTGATTTTGGCTATATTCTAGACGGTATCACAGAATTCAATGATTATTTTTTCTAAATTACACCGATGGGAGAGAAGATTTATCTTGGAAGATTTGAGGAAGAAAGCGTAGTAGCATTAATGGCGCTTGGTAGAAAAGAACTCGGATTTAATGTGTATGAACATGTTGTTCGGTCAACTGGAGTTGGTTTTGATAACAAGGAGGCTAATGCAAAATTGGTATTTGTGTTCATTTTAAAAAGTAATAATGCACCAATTATTCAAACAGCTGCACAATCAATAACCCATGCAATTTTATCGTATTCGTCATGGTGGTCGGCTATCAAATGTGCGCTATTTTGAAAGGCGCACAAACCACGATTGCCCACGAGTCATGCGTGACGGTCATTATTCAGGAGTTGCTGTCTGGTGAATCGGCTTCCCTTTCTGACATGGCATCAGTAGCTTCTAGTACTTTTAATATTTTTTTTGAAGGCGAAGTACATGGCCGGATATCGCAGGCGCCTGGGCGCACACTCAGTAAAAGTTTGAGTGTCCAACAGCTAGCTTAATAATGTTCTGTATATATACAGACCTTCAGACAAGGCGTGGGTCCTGGGGTATTTTTTGATTTTTCTAAATTGTCAACGTGGGGATCATTAAACGATATTTCTAAGGCATTCTTAGATTCAGAAGGACGCTCTTTGTCAGGGAGAATCGTCCCTGTTGACCAACAATTACTAGATTCAATCGAAGTCTCTGCGAGCCTAATCCATGTTCCTATTCTGCTAAAAGATGATGTTGCTTCAAAAAAATGACTATGCGTGTTGTGACAAGAAAAGCTGGCTTGTCACACTTTGGCAGGGTCAGCCGATCGCTACGCGTGATAGGGAAAAAACCGTATTATGATGCTTTTCCCTCGGACGATATGGAGGCCTTACGAAAAACTGAGGCGGAAAGAAGCAGACGAATTTCAATTATGATCGAGGTCGCCAAAAATGCGGCCCAAAAAATTGCGGATGCGATGATGCCGGGTCTTGGGAACGTAGTCTCCCGCAATACATCATTGGGTGCTACGGCGACGCAGCCGATATCGATTGGACTAGCTTTGGTGATGGGATTGGTGACTACGAAAGCGACATCGGCATTATTTTTTTTAGCGTCTGATGTCTATACAGACTGGCCGATCCCAACGTATTAATTCTTGATGCGAACTTTGAGATTGCATTAGAGGACAACGAACTGAATATCAAAATGAGTCTGATGGAATTAGAAAGCGGGACTTGGAGTGCAGATCCGACGGTATTTGAATTATCACGAGAAACAGTGGAAATGATAAAAAAAATTTTCCCCTCCATTAATGAATAGTACCAACCTCAAGAAAAAGACATTAGTCATAGCACCAACAGCGCTTATTAACGTGATAAATGGTCTAGTTATTCTGCCGACTCCTCGACGCGCTATAAATAGTGTTACGCACGTTCCCACCATTCCACACGTTTTTAATACCAAAGAATCACCGCATCCAATCTCCAGAAAATTCACAACAAGTGTTTTCAGATTTCCTTCAGAAATTGCAAAAGCAAAAATACCGTCGATTTGGCGCGTGGATAATCGGGACTATTGTCAGATCGAGGACAGTAAAGAAGTGTTAATCAGGGCGAGATTGAACCTCAAAGAAAACGCCATGTTTAGAGCAATTGATATTGATCGCTTGAGTCGGAAAATTTTGCATATACGCATCAACCATATTACCAATAAGGTGATTGAGCCACATAAATTATGGTTTGTTGAAGATAATAATTATGCCTATCATTTCACCAATAAAGTTAGTGCCAAATCTTTGCTTGAAGAAAGTGTTAATGCTGAGGATAGGTTTGGGAAAAACTATCAGAGAATCAGATGTATGGCGGAGGCATGGAATGATTTGTGGGCGTGGTACGACGACGAAAATCGTTTTTCCCTTGAAGTGGGGAAATATATAAACACGATGACAGCAAATATCGCTAATAAAATAGCTGATGAAATGCTTAATCGCGTCCAAAAAGAAAAAGTTAGTCGCCTTGGTTGTGAAATAGAATCTGGCTTGGCTGCTTCACCAGCTTGTATTCGTGGAGAGAGATATATTGGACGGATTGATGGGGGAGGCGTTTTACATAACTTGCCGCCTATCGCATTTTGTGAGGAGATGTGCGTACGTTTTCGTCGATTTTTGCCTTTAGCGCTGACGTTAGCCGATTCGGTCGCGATGGAGGAATTGGAAATAAGCGACTTTCCTCTGTTGACACAGCTACAGCTTGATTTTGCGGCCGAGAACCTAACCGTTTCAAACAATCTACTCTTAGAAAATATCCATGGTTTTGCTGCTGCAAAGAAAAATCACGATTGCGAGAAATAACAATTTAAAAAATGTCAATCTGACAGAAAAAATAGAGGAAGACCGCTATCCTCTAAAAGCTATTTATCTAAAACAAAATCCAAAAATTGATTTGCTTAAAATCGGTCACTTCCCGAACTGGTGGGCCTGGATTTTTCACATAACGATATTTCTGGTCAGATAGAAATTCATGATTGGCATTTCAATGCGATGCAGCTAAAAAGGATAAATAACGGTATTGGAAAATTGATTATCCATGCAAAAGGGCTGATCTCATTGGATGCCACCAATAATCGGTTAACTAGCCTTGATATTTTGGGTGAAACGCCAAAAAATATGGTGCATTTTGATTGATCAAATAATCAAATCAAGATGCAGTATTCTTCTTATGGCCCATTGATGGATGACATACAATATTTGCGATTTTTAGATTTTTCAGGCAATCCTGTCACAGAGGGATTTTATTCAGCACCCAGACAATTTCTACGGAATCTTACAAAGCTGGGGGTGCCTGATCGCCATAAATTATCTTCGGCTTTGGTGTAATTTTGCTAAGAGCGTAGCGTGGCGGTATTTGATCAAAATGAAATTTTGCAATTGCCGGAATTATTGTTGTAAACACTTGAGCTGGGCCGCTCGTAGATTCGATCAATGTGCCGCATGTATTTGATCTCGATGTAAATGGCGCAGTTTGCTATAAAGAGTGCTGGTTCATCAGCTGTGCGCAATGGCCGTGCGTCACATTTAGCCCCCGACATGATGCTGGCCTGCTTTTCTATTCTGATTCTCTGCGTAAGGATTAGGCCATCTCAACGCTTTCAGAATCTCAATTTCCAGGCCTTCCATCTCCGTTGCTTCATCATCATTTTCATGATCATAGCCCTGTGCGTGCAATACGCCATGGACGATCAGATGCACAGTGTGTTCTTGAATTGACTTATTTTGTTCAGCCGCTTCGTGTTGTAGGACATCGGTGCAAAGAATGATATCGGCCTTGGTTGTTTCGGCGTTTTCATCCTCCGTGTAGGAGAAGGTCAGGACATTGGTAGCGTAATCTTTGCCACGATAATCCCGGTTCAGCGTGCGACCTTCTTCGATATTCACAAAACGAATGGTGAAGTCTGCTGGGGCCAATAGCGCAGCCCTTACCCAGCGCCTTATTTGCGGTCGCAAAACGATCTCTTTCAGTTGAGGATCGGGATATTGGACCGTTAAGGAAAGCTTTTTCAGGGCGATTTTACTTTTTAGCGACATTGTGGCTGCTGGCTCGTTTGGTGATGCCGGTTTCGATAGGTTTAGGGAGTTTGATAAGCGCCACAGGAGTGTGTTCATTGGGATCAATGACGCCACGGGTCGAGAATATCGGGGTTGCTAGTTGTGCTGCTTCGTATGCATCCACGATACGCGCTACCAGCGGATGGCGGACCACATCCGTACTATTAAACCGGGTGAAGACAATGCCGCGCACGTTTTTCATAATGTTCATGGCATCGATCAGGCCGCTTTTCTGGCCGCGTTGCAAGTCAACCTGGATGACGTCACCATTGACCACGGCTTTGCTGCCGAAGCCAATCCGCGTCAAAAACATCTTCATCTGCTCTGTTGTGGTGTTTTGCGCTTCATCAAGAATAATGAATGCATGGTTTAAGGTACGGCCACGCATGTAAGCGGGCGGGGCGATTTCAATTGCCTGCTTCTCAAACATTTTTTGAGTACGTTCAAAATTTAATAAATCATAGAGGGCATCGTAGAGAGGATGCAAATAAGGATCCACTTTTTGAGCTAGATCACTCGGCAGGAAGCCTAGCCGTTCACCAGCCTCAACCGCTGGTCGAGTCAATACAATGCGCTTCACTGCGTCGCGTTCCAATGCATCTACCGCACATGCCACGGCCAGATAAGTTTTTCCTGTGCCGGCCGGACCAATGCCGAGTGTCACGTCGTACACCAGAATCGCTTGGATGTAAGCGATTTGATGCGGGATACGACCCCGCAGATCGGCCCGACGGGTTTTGAGTACGGGAATTTCGATAGCTCTCTGGGTTATTTCGACTGCCACATAGCTGTCGCCGGCAGCTTGGTCAGTGGCACCCTTGACGGTGCCTGGATGCATATAAACGTGATTGGCCCTTTGTCCTACCAGCGCCAATTGAATTTCATTCACTGAAATTACGTGATGCGCCATTGGATAAAACTGTTGTAGTATCACCACTGCCCGCTCGGCATTGGTACTGGAGGCGATGAATTTTTCCCCGCGACGGAAAAGAGTGACATCCAACGCAGCAGAAATCCATCGTAGGTTTTCATCCAGCGGTCCGCAAAATGTGCTAGCCGGGTATTGTCTGAGGGCTGCGGGATGAAATAATGGGGTTGCGTTGGCGGTTTAGTTTTGGTTTTCAAGCGGATGGTGGTTCATCAGTGAATGCATTAAAAGTGCGGCAAAAGTCCTGAAAATAAACGTACCGTTTTGTTTTGCAGGGGCAAAGTTATATTGGTGCAGATAACAAACGGGTTGCGGTAACAATTTATCCGGCATCCATCATCTCGCCGCGCAATGAATATTTATAACTTTCTGTGATGATGACGTCAATCAGTTGCCCGACCAGGCGCGCACCATTCGGTCCGCCATCAAAGTTCACTACGCGGTTATTTTCAGAGCGACCTTGGAACTCGTTAGCATCTTTTCTAGACAGACCTTCAATCAGTATCCGTTGCACAGTCCCAATCATTTCTTCACTGATACGAATGGTGTTGGCTTGAATCACCGACTGTAAATGTTGCAGACGCTTGAGTTTGATTGCATGGGGCGTATCGTTCTTAAGATTTGCCGCCGGTGTGCCCGGACGTGGGCTAAAAATAAAGCTGAAACTATTGTCGTAACCAATGTCGTGTATCAGCTTCATCAAGGCGTTAAAATCTTCTTCTGTTTCGCCGGGAAAGCCGACAATGAAATCGCTGGAAATGCAAATATTCGGACGTACCTGACGCAAGCGTCGGATTACCGATTTGTATTCTAGTATCGTATAGCCACGCTTCATCGCTGCCAAAATTCGATCCGCGCCATGCTGTGCTGGTAAATATAAATGATCAACCAGTTTTGGTACTTTGGCGTAGGTATCGATCAGACGTTGTGTGAATTCCTTAGGATGACTGGTGACAAACCGTATCCGTTCGATACCGGGAATCTCGGCAATGAATTCGATCAGCAATGCAAAATCGGCAATCTCGCCATCTGCCATCTCGCCACGGAACGCATTCACGTTTTGACCGAGCAGCGTTATCTCTTTGACGCCTTGCTCTGCTAGTCCGGTAACTTCAGTAAGCACATCATCAAAGCGACGCGAGACCT
>JACMQE010000243.1 GCA_014377145.1 Glaciimonas sp.
TCGACACGTTTTGCAATCGACTGCCGAGGCTGCGAGGGTACCAATTCGGATCGCAGAATTTGTACAGATCGTGTGGAGATACACGCTTCCCGAAATTTCTGTCAGGGAAGGGAGGAGGAATATGAAGGGATTGTTGACGCCTGTCGAGCTGAGTCAGCTCGCTAAATTGTTGCTAAACCTGGATTTTTGAAAACGCTCAGACCTGGTTGGGGTAATTTTCTCTATCTTGATTCGAATACCGCTGACCGTCATAGAGTTGCTATCGCCATCTTGGCACTCCTCTATTTTTCTTTCAAAGACGAGGCCGATCCATTTTATCTTACTCTCGGCACAATGGCGCTTCGATGCGGTGCTGGGCGCAGTAGATCTACTCATAAACACATCTATTTTAATTTTTTGAGCAATTGGCCATAACTTAAAAAATATTCGAAAAAAATGAAGCGGCATTTGATTGGCCAGATATAAGGCCTGGGGTAGATTTGTGGTTGATCACAACTATCTGCAAGAAAATACTGATGCCATGATCCAGAAGTATAATAAAGAATTTGAGGCCTTACCATTAGCTAAGAAGTTCACCGCGGTGCATTGTAAATATAAGCACCGCTCCAATACGCCATAATGCGGCAACATGCCGAATATGTGCTGCCACAGCCGGCGCTATCATAGCCAGATCAGCGCCATAACAACGCTGACAATCAAGCCAAATTTGATGACGTAATACAGCGACTTACTAAATTTTTTCAGCGCCCGCCGGTATTGACCGGCGCTCCAGACAAAGTGGAACAGTTTGTTGATGCCGCCCGTCTGGTCGCCAGTATCATTTGGCGATGCTGCGGCGCTCATCATGTGACGACCAAGCCAGCGATTGACAGCCTGGGCCCAGCGATAGCGCATCGGACGTTCGATATCGCAGAGAATAATGATGCGATTGACATCGGAGCCATTTTGTGCCCAGTGCATATACGTTTCGTCAAATACCATGCCTTGACCATCGCGCCAGCTGTAGCGCTCGCCATTGACTTCGATGAAGCAGCGATCATCGTTCGGTGTCATCAGACCTAAGTGATACCGCATCGATCCGGCAAATGGATCGCGATGCAAGTTAAGTTTTCCGCCTGGTGGCAGTTCGGCAAACATCGCCGCTTTAACGCTCGGCGTACGTCGCAACAGCGCGACCGTTTTCGGGCAAAATTGTTCGGCTGAGGGATGGTTGGCGTTATACCATTTTAAATAGAAACGTTTCCAACCCACTTTGAAAAAAGAGTTAAAACCGGCATCATCGTTTTTTCCAGCAGCACGAATTTTTTCCATACCGGTCAGTGCTTGCGCTTCATTACGGATGGTCTCCCAGTTATCTTCTAATATTTTTAAATCATTGAAAGTACTATTCGGCAAATATGCCGAGTTGGTTGGTACCTTGGAGAACATATATATTAAAATATTCAACGGGGCCATGATTGACGAATGATCGAATAATTGACGGAAAAACGGCATCCGTACCTTGCCCCTAAAGTGGACATAAATAACAGATAAAAGAAAAATGCTAATCACTGTCCATTTCATGACAATGCGCTCCAATGTAAAAATGTTGCGTCAAAATGTGTGACGTTGGTAACGTTGGTGACGCTGAGGAAGGCAAGCCAACATTAAATATATAGATTAGAACTTACGCAAAATTTTTCTATCAACGGGTTTATCAAAACCCGTTGACAAAGGCAATATGTTAATATTACTAGGAAAGTACAACGCTGCTGGGACAATTTTGCGTCCGTCGTGATGATTAAAAAAACAATAATAAATTAGCATGAAATTTATTTAGATGCCATTCCAACTGTTTGTAGATAGTTTCTCCCGAATAGCGCGATTCAAATATAGATAAAAGAGTCAGATGAGAAAATTTCGTCATCGCTAGGACGGATATTTTGATGCTAATATTTGCGTTTCCTTAGGGGATTAGCCTTCTTGTAATGTGTTGCCAACGGGCAGCACAGACAGTATGAGCGTATGTCAACATACTTGATCCTTATCGTCATGGCGTACGCGACCGTCAGGTTTGGTCAGACCTTTAGTGCATTGTCTTTACCCCGCTGGACGAAGATACTGCGCCATTCGTCAGCGCCCGGCCCTCAGAATGACTGGTATGGTTAAACCACTTCATTTACCAGTTCTACTTTCCTCTTCTGCACCTTCCATTACTTTTTACGTGACTGTTTTAGTGCGATATTTTTTACCAATTCGTTCACGGGCACAGGTGTCAGCATGGCATTGACTATCGCATTGCTGTTGGGATCGGCAATTGTTATTTATCTTTCTTGTGAGTATTTTGTTAATAGTATCGAATGGGCTGGGCGGCGCATGGGGGTTGCCCAAAGCACTGTTGGTACAGTCTCTGGTACAGCGTTGCCTGAAACGGTCGTGACATTTGTCGCATTGGTGTTTGGCGCGATGCGGCATATAAAGATATTGGCGTTGGCGTGGCGCTCGGCGGGCCACTTGCGCACAGCACGATTGCCTATGCGATCGTTGGCTTGATGTTTGTTGTGAACCGCAAAAAACTCGGCAATATCCTATTGTCTAGCCTAGATAGTGCGCGCCTGAACCGTGACCAAGCATGGTTCATGGAAATTTTTGTCCTCAAGATATCGCTCGGTCTGGCGGCATTTGTGTTCACACTCTGGTTAGGTCTGGTGTTCCTACTGGCCTAAGGCGTATATATTTGGAGCGAGATGTGCAAAGAAGACGGTGCCGATGTTGAGGTGCATGAACTTGAACCACTGAAATTTCGTCCCTATGACCGACAGCCTACGCTCGGTTTGTCCGCCTTTCAGAAAATGGTTGCGCTAGTTGTTATTTTTGTCAGCTCACAGTTATTCGTGGAACAGCTTGATGCTATGGCACCGTGGCTGGGTATATCGCTCCATTTAGTTGCTTTGTTGCTTAGTCCAATTGCCACCGAACTGCTAGAAATTCTGAACATTTTCATCTGGGTGCGACAAGGCAAGCAAACGCTGGCGCTCAGCAACATTAGCTGCGCGATAATGATGCAGGCTAGGATGCCGACGGCATTGGTGCTGATTTTTATACCATGGATGTTGGATATGGCATTAATTTGGGCTGGCGCGATTAATATGATGTCTATATATGTCTTGTTGCGCAAACAGATATTGATGGGTGGACGTTTGGTGTTGTTTAGAATCCTGTATCTGGTGTTTGCTGCCGGCTTGGCGCTGATGGGAGTGTGGTAGAAACTGGTTTGTCCCGAGCGGAGTCATGCAATTTCTCCAGAGTGAGGCACCTTAAACAGCTAAGGCTCCTCTATTAAGCGTCGACATGCAATTCAAGCATGACGCATATGGCACCCACTGACGGTAAGCATTGGATCTTATCAAAAATTTGCGGTTTTACATTTATTTGTAAAGAAAATAAATTAGGGCAACTTATCATTGGAAGTGCTTTCAATAACCCATTCAGTCAAATGCAGCGTTCGCCAAGGTGGCTTGGTCTGAACGTTTGCTGACCCTCCTTCTTTCTTCATCTAGGTTGATACACGAGTAGCCTAGATATCGACCCTTCTTTTACAATTTCTTGCATTGTGCATGTGAATGCAGCGACACATTCAATCGGTCTGAATAGCGGTGGATTTTCCAAAAATAACCTGGACTATAAACAGCGTTTGAATCTAGCAATAATGTCCCCATGAGTTGAAATCTGAAATTTGTAAGACTTGATGTCAATGCAATGGAACAGGCAGGTAATAACCATAAACAAAAAATGCTAACCATATAATTCTCGTTATCAGGACTTTTGCCAAATACCCCTCAGCGACGTTGCACCTTCTCATTATCCAGACAGTTTGATTCTAGCGTACAGAATTTGTCGAAGAGTAGTGCTGAAAAGTGCGTGCCGCTTTCATGCGTAAGTCCTCACTTTAATTTTCATTTTGTTTTATAGCGTTTTGGAGATTGCAGAATGGGGAAAAAAATAATGCACAAGCCTGCTGGTAAAACATTGGGGAAATTACGTTTTTCTGCGAAATTAAAAGGCGACGATAAAGAAGATTGCCTCGACGATGGTGATCCCTTGAACTTGATGTCGACCGCCAATGCATCACAACATTGACAGCGGAGTTGCACCCATGCCTCCAGTTTTGGAGGCTAAGGCTGTGGGCCGACGGTGATTCGGCCATGATCGCATCGCTGGCGAATAGCGGCTTGATTTCAGGCAGTGTGTCTTTTTCATCGATAAATGCAGGCGTGCAAGGCAGTGTATTTCAGATTGCATTGGATCAAGACGTTGGCACAGCACAGGCCGATGCCTACACAAGTGGAAGCACGGTTAAGATTGCCGGGATGTCCGCTAGTATGGAAGGTGTGTCGCATTACTTGCGCAGTTTTTATACCGTAACAAGCGCAAAGGCGTTACCGCCACAAATGCAACTGCAATCAATCCTGACCGATGACTTTCAAGGTGCGAGCTTGTTGCAGCAAGCATTGGCATGGATCATTGAGCATGATCCACCTGGTACTGGCGGGCTGTTTTCTGTTGGTTGGCCGCTGCATGGTGCTGATGGGGCGCCTATCGGTACCTCGTACTCAGGTCATCTCACGAATAAATTGGAAAAAATACAGCAGGCAACGGAAGAACGGGAAAACACACAGAGGGGGAAGTAGCCCGAGAGAGGCAAGCCAGCAAGATGGATATAGCACAACTGCAGCCAATTCGATCTCGACCACGCCCGCTGCTATGAAGGAAGCACTAACGACGCCAGCTAGCGTTACGTGCATTACAACTGTTGTATCGAATACAAATACGCCTCAAAAATTATATCAGTCAAAAGAATTTTTAGGTCAGTTTTTTCATTGGGTACAGCGTATGGTCCTAACAGGGTCGTTTAACAAAAATGATAGATTGATATTAACAACTGATTTTGGCGTTTTCAATAGAAGCTTACAAAATATATTAATGACCTGTAATCTGCCGGGCAAATGTGTTGTTGACTATCCCGATGTTGGTTGTTATCTTGATGCGTCGGTATGGTTCGATAAATATCGTTTACAACTTTTAGACGAAGATAAGATTCAAGCGATACAGTCGGAGGGTAACGTTGACGTTTCGCAAGTAATACATAAGTTTGGTCTTTTTCCATCTGTCACGGTGGCGGCAACAAAAGCGGCACCTACAACAACATCAACGACTACAGTTGCACCGACAGTAGTAGCGGTGACAACTCAAAAAGCAACCACAAAAAAACAGCACCTGCAATCAGCCCCCCCTTCGTAAAAAATAGTAGTTTCTGGCTATATAGGTCAACATTTTTAGCGCAATTTTCTAGCATTCTGAAGATGCATTATCCGGACTAGTTGTTCGAGATGGACGATCTTTTACCGGTGACTAAGAGTGGTCAAATATTTCCTATGCGTTTGAGTGATATATTGCAAACCTATGATAGACTAAAAACCTGAAAAATAGATTGCTCAAATACAGGCATGCATAACATGCCTGTATTCAGCGCATTGGTTTCTGGCAAAAAACGGCGCATGGTCAGCGTCGTGTTGATGTCGTTAGCCAACACCGCGTTCGCCGATGCGGTTTAATTACCGCCAATATTCAGGTCAGCTCCGGTATTACTGAAAAGTCCATTGTTGATGATACTACTGCCGATCCGGCCACCGCTGCCGGATAAATTACCGCTGGCATCAACTTGTACCCTCGAGATAATCGATCCAGTGATATTCAGCATGCCGTTAACCACTTCATTGTTGCCAGAATAAGTATTGAGACCAGATAGCGCCAGCGTCCCGGTGCCATCGTTAATCAGTCCAGCATCACCCGCTATTGCGTTGGTAAAAATCGCAGAAACCATATTGAAATTGACGTCTACATTAGCACCGAGTGCCAAACTTTGGGCAAACAACTGGACCATTTACCGCCTTGCTGGTGTTAAGCAAACCCCAGCCATAGGTCAAGGTATCGTTCATGCTGGTTGCCGTTGACAAAATAGTTTGCCGAATTAAGTCGGCGTTCATCCACGGGTACACTTGTTGCACTAACGCGATCACCCCTGTCACCGCCGGGGTCGCAAACGACACACTGTATCCTTACTACCAGCTAAGGATGACACAAAATCGCCCGGTGCTGCCAGGCACGGTATCCGCGCTAGAGTAAGCCTGCGCACCGCCGACCGCACTAACAGCATTCACGGCAATCCAGCCCTTTTGCAAATCACGATACAGCGAAGGCAAGCCCACGGTCACCTTCGGCTGAGCCGCACCATCGTTGCCAGTAGCCCAAACAAACAAACCACTTTTTGCCACGAATGGTTGACAGATATTGTAACCCATGACCGCATTGGCGGGAGATATAATCGATCCCCCCCAGCTATTAGATTGATTAAATATCCTTACCCCATTGTTTTAAAGAAAGTTGTAAATAGCAGAATTTACCACCGTACCTTTTGCACCAGCACCAGCCGCAACTCCTTGCATCTGAACGCCGGGTGCGACGCCGATACCGGTGCCATCCAAGACTTCGGCAACAGCGGTCCCGTGCGGATTACCGGTGCCACTGCCGCCCACAAAACCGCTGCTGCTGGTACCGGAGGCCGGGGTATAAACATTTTGGCAATACGTCCGAAAA
>JACMQE010000244.1 GCA_014377145.1 Glaciimonas sp.
ATCAAACGCTTGGATCCAATATTATTATTGGCCATTTAAAATGCTCCGAACTGTTTCAATGCGACCACCAACGCCAGCGGCAAGCTGACGATAAACACACCGATTGCCGATTTACGCGCGCTATTTTTGTCAAGTCCAATATGATTATCCATGACCAAGTGGCGGATACCAGCACAAAAATGATGCAGATAAGACCATGAAAGCCCCAAGATGATTAATTTCACGAACCAAATAGATGTAATACCCTTAAAATATTCGAACGAGTTTTCAGATACCAGACTGGTATCCAGCAGAAAGAGAATGAAAGGCAACAACAAAAACATCAGCAAACCGCTAATCCTGTGCAAAATCGAGGTAAAACCAGCCAGTGGCAAGCGATAATCGATGATTTGATTAATATTTATATTTCGAAATTGTAGCCTTTGATTTTTTTCGGCTTCAGACATAAAGGTTTCTCCTCAGTTTTAAAACATTCGGGTAATTTTCGCTTATTTTTGTGCAGCACACCAATAGTTATTAAGCATTACATCAATTTACTCTCTGGCGGTCAGACTTTCTCGACCATCATTTTCAGAGTACGCACATAAATTAGAGGCAAAGTGCGTTCTTATCAAGATTGATTCTTATTAGTACCTGCGACGGCACCGACACTCTAATTTCAAGGTCAACTTAATTCGTTCCGGTAATGATGGTGCGCCGTCACGTACAGTTCGCGTCGTACTTCGACCGGTTTGTCGCCATATCTAAACGACACTCGTTCAACGCTAAGTAACGGTAACAAAGGTAACACGCTCAACAGCTGCACCAATTCCAGATTGGCAATAGCAGCGCGGATTTGCTCATTCGCACGTATCATCCGCGTCCCGAATTCTGTCTCAAATAGTCCGTACATCGGCCCCCGATATTCCACCAATCGCTCCAGCGTCAAGCCTTTGAACACAACACCAGGCGACCATAGTTCTTCGAGAATGGTCGGTGCCACTTCAAAAGACATAACGCGTTTGACGAATATTACCGAATCACCAGATTTCATCCCAAGCAAACGCACAATATCCGCCAGAGCGCGCAAGTGTTTGAGTTCAATCACTTTTTTTCGGCTGTTTTTGGTTGGCCATCAGGTGCAAACATCTGAACTGTGTCCGATTTTCATGATACATCGCAAAAAAAGTTCCCTCCCCTTGACGTCTTATGACCAAATTCTCAGCGGCCAATTCATCAATTGCTTTGCGAACGGTGCCTTGACCAACCTTAAAACGAATGCCTAACTCTACTTCGCCAGGTTTCCATTCTCCGGATTGCAGACGCTGCATGATAAAGGCTTTAATCTGTTGATAAAGAGGGCTAAAAGTAGGGGGGAATTCCGGCAACAGTAGAACTGCCGGAGTTGACTGAATCAATGCTAATTATATCCGACGATATGGGGGTCATAAAGCGAGATTTCAACACAAAACCGGCTTTGCCGTCCATTACAAAATATGCAATCTAATATGTCTTATATAAGGTGATTGACATACTTCCTACGTGCGCCTACGATCGCGAAAAATGTTATTAGTCATGCCGCAGGCACCTGTTGATCAGAAATTTCGGCATATTTTGGATACGCGAGAGATAGAATGGCTAAACGCATTGAAGACTTTAATGTAATGTACGTGCCAAAATTATCGGCTAACAGCAAGATTTTTCGCCAAACAAACTGACGCACACGGTTTTCGACGGTATCTTTAGCGGCTTTGTGCACTACAAATTTTGCTTTTCATCACCACTTTGGAGATTCAACATGGCTAAAACCCCAATGCGTGTTGCCGTAACCGGCGCCGCTGGTCAAATCGGTTACTCCCTATTATTCCGCATCGCCAATGGTGATTTACTAGGAAAGGACCAACCGATCATTTTGCAATTGTTAGAAATTGCTGTCGAAAAAGTCCAGAAAGCACTTAAAGGCGTCATCATGGAAATCGACGATTGCGCATTCCCATTGCTGGCTGGCGTTACTGCACATAGCGATCCAATTACCGCATTCAAGGATATCGATGTTGCGCTACTGGTTGGTGCACGTCCTCGCGGTCCAGGCATGGAACGTAAAGATTTGCTAGAAGCCAATGCGCAAATTTTTACCGTACAAGGTAAAGCGCTGGATGCAGTCGCCTCACGCAATGTCAAAATATTAGTAGTCGGCAATCCAGCAAACACCAACGCTTATATTGCAATGAAATCAGCACCGAACTTGCCAGCGAAAAATTTCACCGCGATGCTGCGTCTAGATCATAATCGTGCATTATCGCAAGTCGCGGCAAAATCCGGAAAATCAGTAGCCGCAATCGAGAAAATGTTCGTCTGGGGCAATCACTCGCCAACTATGTACGCCGACTATCGTTACGCGACAGCCGATGGACAATCAGTTAAAGATTTGATTAATGATCACAAGTGGAACAAAGAGATGTTCCTGCCAACAGTTGGCAAGCGCGGTGCGGCTATCATCGAAGCACGAGGCTTATCATCAGCGGCCTCGGCTGCTAACGCTGCCATTGACCACGTACGTGACTGGGTGTTGGGCACTAATGGCAAGTGGACTACTATGGGTGTTCCATCAGATGGTTCATATGGCATTCCTGAAGACACTATCTTCGGCTTCCCTGTAACAACCGAAAACGGTGAATACAAAATCGTTCAAGGTTTGGAAATCGACGCATTTTCGCAAGAACGTATCAACGTAACGTTGAACGAATTGCTGGAAGAGCGTGAAGGGGTGAAACATTTGGTTGGTTAATCTCCACCAAAGGCATATGCCTGCGTCAGTTGTGCGTCACAGATAGCGCGTTATTGCAATACCCAAACAACAACCATAATTCAAATCTATTCAAGTCACGCTCAGTCTCGTATGCACCCTACCGAGGTTTTATTCCTAGGCAAGCAACCACCAGTCTCGCTACTGGTTTGCGACCAATATGCCGGCACAGAAAAAATTATGCGCAAGTCGGTTGTGTTTCAGCAGAAGTTAGGTCTCGTATTTGACATTACATTTGATTGCGAAGACGGTGCTGCTGCCGGCAACGAAGCCGTGCATGCGCAACTGGTGGCATCGATTATTGCCAGCGGCCTGATTAACCACCACTTTGGCCGAATCGAACGTGCGTCGCCGCCGGTACATGTTCTGATAGAAACGCACGGCGCCCTGGCCGATGTCGTCGCCATCGCCACGCTCCCACAAGTTGAATCGCTTTCATTTAGCATCCTGGATTTTGTATTAGCACATTATGGCGCGATTCCCAGCGATGCAATGCGCTCGCCGGGACAATTCACACATTCCTTAGTAACACGCGCCAAGGCTGCAATTTCTGCCGCATGCCATGCGCACAGCAAAACAGCTTCTCACAACGTCAATACAGAAATTCAAGATATTGGAGTGATTGACGATGATGCGTGTTGCGCCACAATGGAGTTCGGCTATACACGGATGTGGAGCATCCATCCGCTACAGATACGGCATATTCTGAACGCATTTTCACCAACTCAGTCAGAAGTGAGTGAAGCGACTCATATTCTACTTGCCGCCCAACAGGCAGCTTGGGAACCAATACAACACCATGGCAATTTGCATGATCGTACTAGTTACCATTATTGCTGGGCCGTTTTAAAGTGAGCAAAAGGAAATAGCATTGCGCTACCTCCCCTCGACGAATCATTATTTTCCAACTAAACGTTGCGCGTTTCTCAAGTAAGCAATATCTTAGCGCGCCTTGTGACCTAATTAACAGACCAACTACCGGTTCTAAAATGAAAAAACTCCTACCTATCCTTAGCTTATTGTGCACTACTTTGCTGATGACAGCGACATTGGAATCCAATGCCCAAACTACCACCGGCCATCCAGCCAAGGCGAAGAAAGTCACCAAGAAAAAATCATCAAAAAGAATACCGGCAAGAAAGCTATGATTTTCACTGCCGCTGTTGATGATGGCATACCTGATATCACAACCGCATTAGTCATTGATTACAGCTCTGAACTAGGTAACAAACTAACAATTTACCTCAATGCAGAAGATCTAAAACATATCGCCCTGTGTTGGGGTAAGACGCAGCATCGCCTAACCAAAGTAGACACAACCAAGGGTGCCGAACGTTTTGAAAATCACAAATATGGTCTGGTATGGATCACCATTCCCGCCAAAGGCATGCTGCTTGATTCGAAGCAGGCTCACCAACTTGCAAACGAATTTAAATCGTTACAGCAAAGTGTAGCGCCGATAACCTCACCCGCAACAACCCTTATAGCTGAGCCCGCCCGTGGCTAAAATATAGAAAATCAATAACATAACACCGATTCTTTTTTGGTCGACGATGTTGACCCTGTCTGTTGTAGTTGTTTTTGAATCAGCAGTATCGAGCATTTAAAATATCTTTTCGGTATTTTAAATGTCCACAAAAGTATATTAAACACCGATATTTTTAAAGCGCATCTGCGTAAGTTGTGATTCAAAAATCGCCGCCGGTTGCAAACTGAAGGCTTACAAAAAAAGTACCAAAGCACCATTTCATTCGAATTGTAACTTAAGGAGAAATCATGTCCCGCAATAAGTTGAACACAATCAAGGAATTTAAGATTTCCGAGACAAAGAAAGGCAAGTTTTACTCCCTGCCTGCGCTTGAAAAAAAACTTGGCATTAATATTTCGCGCCTTCCTGTTTCGATTCGAATCGTACTGGAATCAGTGCTGCGTAACTGCGACGGCAAGAAAGTAACCGAGGAACACGTCAAACAACTTGCCGCATGGAGCGCAACGGGTACACGCACCGAAGAGATTCCTTTCGTCGTTTCTCGTGTGGTGCTACAAGATTTTACCGGTGTCCCACTTTTGGCAGACCTCGCAGCGATGCGTAACGTTGCCGCGCAGCTAGGCAAAGATCCAAAGAACATTGAGCCCTTAGTTCCGGTTGATCTGGTAGTCGATCACTCAGTACAAATCGATCATTTCCGTGAAAAGAAAGCCCTCGACCTCAACATGAAACTAGAATTTCAGCGCAACAACGAGCGCTATCAGTTCATGAAATGGGGTATGCAAGCATTTGATACATTCGGCGTAGTGCCTCCCGGCTTTGGTATTGTTCACCAGGTCAATCTTGAATACCTGGCACGTGGCGTGCACAAAAAAGGTGACATTTACTACCCTGATACATTAGTTGGCACAGATTCGCACACCACCATGATCAACGGTATCGGCGTAGTCGGCTGGGGTGTTGGCGGCATTGAGGCAGAAGCTGGCATGTTGGGCCAACCAGTATATTTCCTGACACCTGATGTGGTCGGCGTTAACCTGACCGGACAATTGCGTGAAGGTGTCACAGCGACTGACCTGGTCCTGACCATCACGGAACTTCTGCGTAACGCCAAAGTCGTCGGTAAGTTTGTTGAATTCTTAGGTGAAGGCACAGCATCACTGAGTCTGACTGACCGTGCAACCATCGCCAACATGGCACCGGAATACGGTGCAACCATGGGCTTCTTCCCGGTTGACGAAGCAACAATCAACTACTTTAAGGACACTGGCCGTAGCAAAGCAGAAATTACAGCTTTCGAAGGCTATTTCCGCGCACAAAAATTGTTCGGCATTCCAAAAGACGATGACATCGATTACACTATTACTATCGCGCTGGACTTGGAAACGGTCGCACCTTCATTGGCTGGTCCCAAGCGCCCGCAAGATCGTATCGAGATTGGCAATGTTAAGAATAACTTTGCCGAACTGTTTAGTAAATCCGCAGCAGAAAGCGGCTTCAATAAGAAAGCTGAAGACCTTGACGCTAAATATATAAACGATGACGGCGTTAGCGTAATGAATGGTGATGTCCTAATTGCTGCAATCACTTCCTGCACCAACACATCGAACCCAAGTGTGATGTTGGCTGCTGGATTGCTGGCAAAAAAAGCTGTCGAAGCTGGCCTCAAAGTATCGCCACACATCAAAACATCGCTCGCTCCTGGCTCACGTGTCGTCACTGAGTATCTGACCGCAGCCGGTCTACTTCCCTACCTAGAGAAGCTTGGTTTCGGCGTCACAGCTTACGGTTGTACTACCTGTATCGGGAACGCTGGAGATTTGACGCCTGCAATGAATGCTGCCATTGTCAAAAACGACATTGTCGCCTCTGCCATTCTGTCGGGAAATCGTAATTTTGAAGCGCGGATTCATCCGAACATTCGCTCAAACTTCCTCGCATCGCCACCGTTGGTCGTGGCATACGCCATTGCTGGCAATATGACGCGCGACCTGATGACTGAGCCAGTTGGCAAGGGTAAGGGTAAAGATGGCAAAGTCAAGGATATCTATCTGGGCGACATCTGGCCAACTTCACAAGAAGTTGCCAAACTCATGAAATTCGCCATGAATGCCAAGACCTTCAAAACAAGCTACGCGGACGTCAAAGGCGCACCGGGCAAATTGTGGGAAAGCATCAAAGGCGTGGCCCAAGGCGAAGTCTACGATTGGCCAACGTCGACTTACATTGCTGAACCACCATTTTTCCATAATTTCACCATGGAGCCAAAAGCGGCAGCCAATGGCATTACAGGTGCTCGGGCATTGGGCGTCTTTGGCGATTCCATTACCACCGATCATATCTCACCAGCCGGTGCGATCAAAGAATCCAGCCCAGCGGGTAAATGGCTGGCAGAAAATGGCGTGCTAAAGGCTGACTTCAACTGCTACGGTTCACGTCGCGGCAACCACGAAATCATGATACGCGGGACGTTTGCCAACGTGCGCATCAAAAACCTGATGATCCCGGCAACCCTAGACGGCTCACGGGTTGAAGGTGGCATCACCCTGCATCAACCAGCTGCCGTAGAAATGCCAATTTACAACGCAGCAATGCAATACGTCAAAGACGGTATCCCAACCATGGTCTTCGCTGGCGAAGAATACGGCACAGGTTCGTCGCGCGACTGGGCAGCCAAAGGCACCCAATTGCTCGGTGTGAAAGCCGTTTTTGCCAGTTCGTTTGAGCGCATTCACCGCTCAAATCTAGTCGGCATGGGTGTTTTGCCATTGCAATTCATCGGCACCGACAGCGTTGAAACCCTTAATATTACTGGCAACGAAACCTTTGATCTTAAAGGTATCGATGGCGAAATTAAACCACAACAAGATGCCATACTGATCATCCATCGTGCCAACGGTGAAACCGTAGAAGTCAAGGTTCTGCTGCGTATCGATACACCGATCGAAGTCGATTACTACAAGCATGGCGGAATTCTGCCATTCGTGCTGCGTCAATTACTGGCAGCATAAATCTCATCACGGTGCTTTGATTACGTTATAGCAAGTGCCAAAACTATATTGTATCGGCAGCAAAAACGTCGGGCTATTTACTTAGCCCGGCGTTTTTTTGCTTCTTATTTCAACTACTGCACTACAATACAGCTATCTCGTTTAGCAGTCACTCTGCTCCATCCCATACGCTAAGCTCCAAACACCATCATGCGCCGTCCGTCTAAAACACCCCGCAAGTTCTCCACCGACAGCCACCGCCTGACTGAGTTAGCACAAGCGCTTGTTCTAGCTTCCAGTCGTATGGAAGAACGTGCCTGGGAACACGAGCTTGACACTCAGCTCAACAAGCTCCTCAAAAGCCACCACCAAGAACCTATCGATAGCGCACTCGAACACTTATTTCCAGACGAGGCTGATGCTTACGATGCCTTGATGGATGCAATTGAAGCCTGTAGCGAATCAGCAACCACAGAACATGATGGCGTCAGCTACGACACTTTATTAATAGCAATGCCGATATTGGCCTGGACGCGCTTCTCGATCGCCGCCGGTACGATTCCACTTGGCATATTAACTACGCTGAGCAGCCATTTGCACGCCCATATTCTGGCACCTGATGTCAGCGTGGCGCTGATCCCCACCTTGTACGCAATTGATCAACTGCCGCGTTCTCATGCTGACACTTACACGCTAATGCAACGTATGACACACGCAGCGCTCACCGGAAGCACCGTATCTAGTGCCGCTAACCCACCAGAAGCTGCACCCTTTCTAGCCGATACCCGTTATTTATTAGCTACACTGGTAGTGCCGAAAGGACGCCCATTATTTTGCTGGCAACCTGGAGCCACCCCAAGTAGCGGTAATTCCAGCAACGCCATGAAAAAAGCCATTGCTTTAGAACATTGGCAAGCGCAAGTAACCCCTAACGTGAGCCGACTGCTACCCGGTTGCGGCATTGACCTGTTATTGCCCGAAGCCTATTTCGTCGCCTGTCGTGAAGGCGATAAACAAATTCGCCCTGTATCTTTACGCGCAGCCAGCTATTACCTTGCTACCACGCTAGAAATCGAGAGCAAAGACCTGCATGTGACTATCGGTCAATTTAGCGAGCAGCCAGAAAGCAATCGCGTTGACGAATACCGGATAGGGTTTTCCATCGGACAAACTCCTGACGTCATTTATGGTGTAGTGTGGCCACTATACGGACAAGAAGAGGCGATCGAAGAAGTGACCAACATCAATTCAACCGACACCGAAACACAAACACCGCTAGAGCAAATTCTCTTATTGCTGCACGAATGTGGCATCAGCGACATACAGCGCCATGATGAACTATTTGCTATGGAATTCTGCGACGACTGCGGATCGCCTTTCTATGCCGATCCCGAAGGCGAGTTAGTCCACCCTGAAATGCCAGAAAATGCGCCACAAAGCGGATCGGCGCATTTTCATTAAGTTTGATCAATTTTTCCGGACATGAAAGTTAATCCTGATAAGCACCTAAGCGCAGTTTAAAAAACTAAAGCGAATCCAACTTAAGGAATTTTCAGATTAAAGAATGCAACTTTAGTTAGCGATAAGGTTGCATTAGAACGATCAGCGAAAGACTAATTGTTCAAATAGAAAATCGCTGCGCTAGGGCCTATCTCCAATTAAGGAGCTTGTAACCTCCTCGCTGAAGCTCCTAAGAGGCGGCAGGAAATGACAGCGCGACGTTACAGCCTGAGCGATGCACAATGGGAGCAAATAAAAGGGCTCTTGCTTGGAAAAGTAGGAGATGTCGGCGCGATAGCGAAAGACAATCGTTTATTTATTGAAGCGGTGCTGTAGCGCTATGTGCGGGAATACCGTGACGCGATTTGCCAGAGCGATTTGGTTTATGGAAAACGTTACAAACGTGTTTTAGTCGTTGGGTAGTGACGAATATTTGGAAGAAGGAAGGTATTTGATCACTTATCGTAAGCTGCAGATAACGAGTACGCCATGATAGATAGCACAAACCCACCAGCATAGCGCGGGCATTATAGGTAATCAAAAAAGACCCGTGAAGCGATTGGTCGTTCCAGCGGCAGCATGAGCACCAAAATTCACGCGACCGTTGACCCGTTGGCAACCCTGTGAATTTTTATCTTACCCAGGGTCAGCGTTCTGATTTTGAGGGAATCGAAGTATTGATTTCTGAATGAACAGCGCCGATGATATTCGCCGACAAGGCTTATGATGCCGATGCGCGGGTGATCGCGACTTTGGAAGCTGTGGAGAAAACCGCGCTAATACAAATTTAACATCATTACAACAGCCCTAATTAAAAACAAGCCCTAACTTTCACAAGGAGCGCAGCAATTCTTTGCCCTATTTTAGGTCAAACGATCCGTAAAATTAGGACTCCCAACTCCAAAAATTAGGCTACCGTATGGGCCATTAATCTTTTTACGAATTCATCAACCATCCAATAGAAAATATAAGTATGTTTTCTGTTCTATTCAAATACTTTCAAAATAGGCTGTAAGCTGGCTGCCCCAAGCCTTGCACTACACGCCCCATTCCAGCCAGTTTTAGCATTTGGTAAATTGGCATTATCCTTAAAAAGTAATTCCAACATCAGTGATAGACATTGAAAAGTATGGCCTACGTATTTTGATGCAAGCTTCAATGTACCAGCATGGTACTTACTAGCTTGATAACCATATTTATTTTGAAAATCGGGGCTAGCAATTTCAAAATTCGCGATAAATTTATTCTGCTCGAGAGCCTTCTCAGCATTGAATCTTTCGAGCATCTCCGATCCCGCGACAAAGATATAGAGTAACGCCTTATCACCGTGCGCATCAAGAAATAGATCGCAGCCAATTGCATGGATTTTATTTTTTACCAGAAAAAATTCCGGACTTTTTTCTAGCGACGGCGTCATCCACTCACGATTTAAATTTGCGCCAGCCGTATTAGTTCGCAAATTGCCACGCACCGCACCATCAGGATTCATATTCGGCACCACGTAAAAACCCACTTTGTGCAATACCCGCGTTGCGATCGGATTAGCCTCATCTAACAATGCATCTCCAAGCCTTAGACAAACCACTCAGCCATCGCCTCGCTCGGGTGCTGGCGCGCAATCACCCACACTTTTTTAACCGCAGAAGGATTACCAATCAACATCAAATTCAAATCGTGGCCATCCACCGTGCTACCTAGATCCTCAACCGCCACCCGCGGCGAATGCCAAGCCCGACCCAATAGACCGAGACGACGCTCCTAAGTATACGGCTCAAAGTAAG
>JACMQE010000245.1 GCA_014377145.1 Glaciimonas sp.
CCATCTTCAATTGGGAAAATTGTCTTCATGCCCGATGGCATTCCAATTGTTATATGTACGGAAGGTCTTTTGAAACTCAAAAGTATCGTGTCAGAAAGCAATGAAAATCTGATTGGCAAGATTCCATTTAGATCCAGATTCACATGAATTTAAATCCTATCCCCTTTAATCGACCTCCCCATACAGGCAACGAAGATCAGTATGTTCTAAGAGCCATGCAAAGTAATAAACTTTCCGGCGATGGGGAGTACACGCGTCAATGTCACAGCTGGTTTGAGCGCGTATTGGGTTGTCCTAAAGCATTGCTTACCCCTTCCTGCACTCACGCCCTTGAAATGGCAGCGTTACTCATAGATATCCAGCCGGGCGATGAAGTGATTATGCCCAGCTACACTTTCGTGAGTACAGCAAACGCATTCGCACTGAGAGGCGCCAAGATAGTTTTTGTTGATATTCGCCCAGACACAATGAATATTGATGAAACGATGATTGAGGGCGCCATCACCGCGCGAACCAAAGCTATTGTTCCTGTTCACTACGCAGGTGTTGCGTGCGAAATGTCAGTCATCATGGAGATTGCCACCCGTCATGATTTATTTGTAATTGAGGATGCCGCTCAAGGAGTGATGTCAAGCTATAGAGGGCGCTTGCTTGGTAGCATTGGACACCTAGCCGCTTACAGTTTTCACGACACGAAGAACTTAACGAGTGGCGGAGAGGGTGGCATGCTGGTCATTAACGATGACCGATTCGTCGCGCGTGCTGAAATTATTCGTGAAAAGGGCACTAACCGAAGTCTATTTTATCGCGGTATGGTTGACAAGTATTCTTGGGTAGATTTAGGAAGTAGTTATCTGCCTAGTGAACTACAGGCGGCTTATCTCTGGGGCCAACTAGAACAAGCGAGTTACATCACTGAAAATAGATTGAACAACTGGAATCAATACCTTGACGCGCTTAAGCCGCTTGAACGAGTAGGTAGCTTTACTTTGCCGGTAGTACCTCCAGATTGCGCGCACAATGGTCATTTGTTTTATATTAAAACTAAAGATCTGTACGAACGGACTGAACTTCTTGGATATCTTAATGACCAAGGTATTCATGCAGCTTTCCACTATGTGCCTTTGCACAGCGCTCCAATAGGACACAAATTTTCCAGGTTCCATGAATTAGACAGATTCACTACAAAAGAGAGCGAATGTCTAATACGTTTGCCTATGTGGTTTGGCATGACACCAGAAATAATAGCCTCAGTCGTTCAGCAAGTGGCTACGTTTTATAGACGCCTTGACTGACACCATATTTGGTATTCACCACTGGTTTTTCATATCAGTGCCGTAGCTAATTTAGCTTCGGAGCGATATTTGATTAAGTTAGAGCCTGGGTGAATTGCCAATGCAGCTTTGGTCTCATCGCGCCTGGGTACGCTCCCATCCATGAACCGATAACGCGCTCTTCGTCATGGATTTCAAAAGTAATCGGATTTTCCATCTCAAACAGTACAGTGCTGCCGTCTCTCACGAAATAAACGTGAACTGTGTAAGTGCCTACGTTCAGCAAATTGCCCGGTATATGGCAGATGCTTGAGTAAGTACCTTTTTTCACCTGCTGCGGTGCCTGGCCCGTTACAAAAATGCACTCGCCTGAAATGGTTTTGAAGTGAAAAGCAACGTAAAACAAGGCCTCTTCAAGCAGCAAGCTGTACTCAAACTCAATTTGCAGGGGCGTGCCAATAGTCAAAGCGCTTGCCTCGCTGCTTTGCGACGAAATTTTAACTTTGTGGACTTTGATTTTGTCGTTACCTGGCGCATGCGCTTCATCAACCCACAATTGTTCGCTTCTATTTGTCAGGTCGCGGCCCAAATACTCTTCGACCACTTGCGATGCTTTACCCCTCATGGTGATGCGGCCGTTGGCCAGGCTGATAGCGTTGTCGCAGAGTGATTTGACGGCAGAAAGGTTGTGGCTGACGAAGATGACGGTTCGGCCTTGCGAGCCTGTTTCCTTCATTTTGCCGAGGCACTTTTTCTGAAACTGTGCGTCACCCACTGCCAGCACCTCATCCAGAATGAGAATTTCTGGCTCAAGGTGCGCGGCAACGGCAAAGGCCAGGCGAACGTACATGCCGCTGGAATAGCGTTTGACGGGCGTATCAATGAATTTCTCGATCTCGGCAAAGTCCACGATTTCGTCAAATTTTTTGAGTATTTCGGCTTTGCGCATGCCCAGAATGGCGCCGTTTAAAAATACATTCTCACGGCCTGTCAGCTCTGGGTGAAAGCCAGTGCCGACTTCCAGCAGACTGGCTATACGTCCGCTAACACGCACGGTGCCGGTGGTGGGTGCGGTGACCTGAGAAAGAATTTTCAGCAGGGTGGACTTGCCTGCGCCGTTGTTGCCAATAATGCCAAGAACTTCGCCTTGTTGAACATCAAACGAGACATCGTCCAGCGCCAGGAAGCGCTCGTTCTCGCTGGCGCTGGTCTGCTGACCGGCGTGGTCGATCTTGAGCTGCACATTGGGGTCGTCCTTGCCGCGCAGGTTTGCCCACCAGCTTTGTAGATCACGGGCCATGGTCCCGTGGTTGAGAGTACCCAGGCGGTACTCTTTACTCAGATTTTCAGCGCTTATTGCAATTGTCATGCTTAGACGTGATCCATCACGGTTTTTTCAACCCGGACAAACACAATGAGGCCCAGAAAAAGAATCGCGGCGGTTTCTGCGATGCTCACCAAAAGTGTTGTCGTGTTCAGGGTGCCGGAACCCAGCAACATGTAGCGCATGGTTTCGATAATTGGGGTCATGGGATTGGCGGCAACCAGAGGGTAGAGGTGCGGGGGGACTTGTGACAATGGGTAAACGATGGGCGTGGCGTACATCCACAGTTGCACCCCAAAGCCCATTAGAAACGCAAGGTCGCGATATCGGGTGGTCAGCGCAGAAATCAGAATGCCGAGTCCAAGGCCCAAGGCGGCCATTTGTAAAACCAGCAGCGGCACTGCAATGAGCGCCCAGGGTGATAGGTGGGTTGCAAAGCCGCGCCAGCTGAAGAAGCCAATGAGTACCAACAAAACGCAGCCTTGAATGGCAAAGGTCACCAAGCTGATAAGGATGACAGAAATCGGCATGACCAGGCGAGGGAAGTAAACCTTTCCAAAAATACCGGAGTTTGAAACGAAGGTATCTGATGTTTTTTGCAGGCAGGCAACAAAATAATTCCATCCGAGCAGGCCTGACATGTAAAACAGCAGGGGCGGCACACCATCAGTCGGGATTTTAGCGATCTGGCCAAAAATGACGCTGAAAATCAGGGCCGACACCACTGGGTGAACCACGTGCCACAAGGGTCCCAATATGGTTTGTTTGTATAGCGCGAGGAAATCCCGCTTCATCAAAAGCACGATCAAGTCGCGGTATTGCCACACGTCGACCAGGTGAAGATCAAACCAGCCTCTGCGAGACGTGATTGTTTTTGTCCAGTTCACGTTGTAATCCAGGTTAGGCTGCACTCAAGTACCACTGGGCAGCTTTTTCGAGCCCGCTGGTAATTGAATAGGCCGGTGCATAGCCGAGGTTGCTTTGAGCCTTGGAAATGTCAGCCAGCGAGTGGCGAACATCACCGAAGCGGAAGTCGCGATACACGGGTTGTATGTTGGCAGCGTCAGGATTTTTGGTCGTCACAAGTTGCCTGATTTTTTTATACAGATCATTTAAGGATGTGCGTTCGCCAAAAGCGGCGTTATAGATTTGCCCTGTGGCAGCAGGATTGTCTGCCATGGCGGCCAGCATATTGATCTGGACGACGTTTTCGACAAAGCAAAAGTCGCGGCTGGTTTCGCCGTCCCCATTGATATAAACAGGAGATCCGCTTTTCAGGTCAGCAAACCATTTGGGAATGACGGCTGCATAGGCGCCAGCTGGGCTCTGGCGAGGTCCGAACACATTAAAGTAGCGCAGACCTATGGTTTGCAAGCCATAAATCTGGCCAAAGACGTTGGCATACAGCTCATTGACGTACTTGGTCACGGCATAGGGGGAAAGTGGCTTGCCGATCACGTCCTCAACCTTGGGCAGGCCGGGATGGTCGCCGTAAGTAGAGCTTGACGCGGCAAATACGAAACGCTTGACCTTGGCATCGCGAGCCGCTATCAGCATATTTAAAAAGCCTGAGATATTTGTGTCGTTGGTTGCAACCGGATTTTCTATCGATCTCGGAACAGAACCGAGCGCCGCTTCATGCAGGACGTAGTCCACGCTACTGCACGCTCTCGCGCAGTCTGCTGGATTTCGAATATCTCCCTCAATAAAGCTAAAGTCGCGCCACTGTGACGACGTAACAAGCGTACTCACTTCATCAAGGTTGCGCTGGTGGCCAGTGGCAAAATTGTCAAGCCCGATGACTTTCTGATTCAGTTTCAAAAGTTGCTCAACCAGATTGGAGCCTATGAAACCTGCGGCGCCTGTGACAAGCCAGGTTTTTTGAGCATGGGTAAGTTCGTGTTGAACTTGTTGGAAAGTCTTGGGCATGAATGATGACTGACGATTCGCTTGATTGAGTGCGACTTGATGCAAGCAAAACGCGATGCAGGGTTGCGGTCTCCAAAACACGGGAGCTGCTACAAAATTGCTCTCGTTACCCGTGCGCGGCAGCTTTCAAGGCTGATGCTCAATGTTAACATCACGCCTCCCCGGAGTTTACGGGCGGGGACGTTTGGTGTACTCGCCGAAGCGCCTTGTTCAGCAAGCAAAACAATTTTTGGGGCAAAGCGCTTACGAATATGGATAGACATTAATTTATGCGAGTGCTGGTGCTTGGGGTAACAGGTATGTTGGGGTATGCGGTGTTTAGGGCGTTCTCTGACCGAAGTGTGGGTCATGAGGTTTTTGGGACGACTCGTACTCAAGATGCTGCGGCGCTTTTTAAGCCGAACGATGGCGGAGTTGTAATCCCCGGCATTGACGTCGAGAGCCACGATTCGTTGGTTAAGGCTTTTGCAGATGCTCGCCCTGACGTGGTGGTCAATTGCATCGGACTTGTGAAGCAATTGGCTGAAGCCAAAAACCCGCTACTTGCAGTACCTATTAATACTTTGCTCCCGCATCGCTTGCGCAATCTGTGTGCAGTGGTCGGCGCCCGGCTTGTTCATGTAAGTACTGACTGTGTATTTTCGGGATCAAAAGGTGGCTATGTCGAATCAGACTTTGCCGATGCCGATGATCTTTACGGGCGCTCGAAATTCCTTGGGGAGGTCGACTATCCCAATGCCGTTACTTTGCGCACCTCGATCATTGGCCACGAAATGGCAGGAAGCCGCAGTCTTGTCGGATGGTTTTTAAAACAGCGGGAGCCTTTAAAGGGGTTCGCACGCGCCATTTTTTCCGGTTTGCCTACCGTTGAGCTTGCGCATGTCATTCGCGATGTTGTTGTGCCCAAGCCAGCGTTGAGAGGCCTTTATCACGTGGCAGCGGATCCTATAGATAAATACTCACTGCTCTGCCTGATCGCGAAGGTCTATGGCAAGAAAATTGACATTATTCCAGAATACGATTTTGTTATAGACCGTTCGCTGAATGCGGACCGTTTCAAGGCGGCGACTGGCTATATGGCGCCGCCATGGCAGACGCTGATAGAGCAGATGCACAGGGACCGGCAAGGCGCGTAAAAGAGGATTCATACCTTCAACTTATCTGATGCGTCAGAGTGATATATGTTCAAAGACAAAGTGTTAATGATTACGGGCGGTACAGGCTCATTTGGCAACGCGGTGCTCCACCGGTTTTTAAAAACTGATGTACGCGAGATTCGCATCTTCAGCCGTGATGAGAAAAAGCAGGAGGACATGCGCATTGCGTTCAACAACCCGAAGCTGAAGTTCTACATCGGTGATGTTCGAAGCTCGGACAGCCTGCATGACGCCATGAAAGGTGTGAATTATGTTTTTCACGCCGCTGCACTCAAGCAGGTTCCCTCCTGCGAGTTCTACCCGATGGAGGCCGTCAGAACCAATGTACTGGGGGCTGAAAATGTCATGAATGCAGCCATTGGGGCAGGCGTAGAGCGGGTGGTAGTGCTAAGTACAGACAAGGCGGTATACCCTATCAACGCGATGGGTCTTTCCAAGGCCATGATGGAAAAGCTGATGGTTGCCAAGGCGCGTAGCCGTGCAGAAAAGGAAACCGTGTTGTGTGCCACGCGCTACGGCAACGTGATGGCGTCTCGTGGTTCTGTGATTCCCTTGTTTGTGGGCCAGATCAAGGCGGGCAAACCTTTAACGCTGACCGACCCCTCGATGACCCGCTTCCTGATGTCGCTTGAAGACTCGGTAGACCTGGTACTGCATGCATTTGAGCATGGCCGTCAAGGGGATATTTTTGTGCAGAAGGCACCAGCTTCAACGGTGGAGGTGCTGGCGCAGGCGCTGCAGCAAATTTACGGCGATGAAAATCCTGTGCGGGTTATTGGGACGCGGCATGGCGAAAAGCTGTATGAGTCGCTCGTATCGCGTGAAGAGATGGCCAAGGCCGAGGATATGGGGCAGTACTACCGTATTCCTGCGGACAATCGGGATTTGAACTACAACAAATTTTTCATTGAAGGGGAAACCGATATGGCCGCCTTTGCTGACTACACGTCGCATAACACCAGGCGTCTCGAACTTGATGACGTAAAAAAGCTGCTGATGAAGCTCGACTTTATTCAGGAGCAGCTAAATGCTTAAGGTGATGACCATCGTCGGGACTCGGCTAGAACTGATCAGGATAAAAGTAATTCGGCGACGGGGGCGAACCATTCAAACGATGAGCGAGCTGGAGGTTGAGGATGTACTTCACGCTGTGAGTGTCATAAGCAGATCGTAGCTGCTCCCAGGGTGCGGGCGGTTCGAGCGTATGGGTTTCGTAAACTTTAAATTAATCAAATTACTCTCGAAAATTTCTGACTTCCCTCACAACTTCCCAAGGTAAGACTGCTCCTCAAGGTCGGGCTTTAAATATTTATGTGCATAAGATATGAAAATTAGTGTAATCGGTACTGGCTATGTGGGCTTGGTGACTGGCACATGTCTCGCCGAGGTGGGAAATGACGTGCTTTGCATGGATCTTGATATTAATAAAATCAATATTTTGAAACAGGGTCGTATACCTATATACGAGCCAGGTCTTGAGGAGATGGTCAAGCGTAATATGGCTGCGGGTCGGCTGCGTTTCACCACGAATGCCGTAGAAACTACTGGCCATGGCACGATTCAAATTATTGCGGTGGGAACTCCTCCTGATGAAGATGGATCTGCCGATTTACGGCAAGTCATTGACGCTGCACGATGCATAGGTAGAAATATGCATGGATATAAATTGATTGTTGATAAATCCACTGTTCCCGTTGGTACAGCAGAAAAAGTTTCTGCAGCAATAAAAGACGAGTTGGCCATTCGTGGGAGCGAGCTCGAATACTCCGTTGTTTCTAACCCGGAATTTCTAAAGGAAGGTGCGGCGGTGGAGGACTTTATGCGCCCGGACCGTATTATTGTTGGAACCGAGAATGACGCCGCCGCCCAAATGATGCAGACGCTTTATGCGCCCTTTCAGCGGAATCATGATCGCCTCATCATCATGGATATAAAGTCGGCAGAACTAACAAAATATGCCGCCAATGCCATGTTGGCAACGCGAATCTCCTTCATGAATGAGCTTGCTCTGCTGGCTGAAAAAATCGGTGCTGATATAGAGCATGTGCGAAATGGGATTGGTTCTGATCCGAGAATTGGGTATGGCTTTCTTTACGCAGGTTGCGGGTATGGTGGTTCCTGTTTTCCAAAAGACGTGGAAGCGCTGAAGCAAACAGCCAAAGAGAACAACTATGAACTAAAAATTCTAAATGCAGTGGAAGCGGTCAACAGTCGTCAGAAAGAGGTGTTATTGAACAAGATAGTCGCGCGATTCGGAGACGACTTGACAGGCAAGAATTTCGCTGTTTGGGGGCTCGCTTTCAAGCCGAACACGGATGACATGCGTGATGCCCCTAGTCGTGTGTTGATTAAAGGATTATGGGCGCTTGGCGCTACTGTAAGCGCCTATGATCCTGCTGCTATGGTTGAGGCTAAACGAATTTTTGGAGAGGATGATCGCTTGGCGTTGGCAGACTCGCCGATTGCCGCATTGGATGGCGCCGAGGCGCTGGTGATCCTTACAGAGTGGAAGGCGTTTCATGCACCAGATTTTGAAGCCGTTAAGTCAAATCTCAAAAATCCGGTGATATTTGATGGACGGAATCTGTATGAACCTAAAGTTATGCAAGCCAATGGCATTGAATATTTCCCGATAGGCAGGCCGCAGTGAAATTACTTGTCACTGGTTGCGCTGGTTTTATTGGCATGCACACTTGTAAGCGTTTACTTGATCGCGGTGATCACGTAATTGGAATCGATAATTTGAATGATTACTACGACATTCGACTAAAAGAAGATCGGTTGGCGCAGCTTCGTCATTATAAAAATTTTATATTTCATAAACTTGATATCTCTGATCAGTTCAATTTGAAGGCGCTTTTCTCGGAGTCAGCTTTTGAAGGCGTAGTTCACTTGGCTGCGCAGGCTGGAGTCCGCTATTCGTTGAAAAATCCTCAGGCGTATGTACAGAGTAACGTCCTTGGTTTTACTAATGTTTTGGAGGAATCCAGGCTCCACAAAATACGCCATCTGGTTTATGCCAGTAGCTCTAGTGTTTATGGAGCAAATACCGCTATTCCATTCTCGGTGTCACAAAATGTGGATCATCCCGTGAGTTTGTATGCTGCAACAAAAAAGGCTGGTGAATTAATTGCGCACTCATTTAGTCACATATATGGATTGCCCGTCACAGGATTACGATTTTTCACGGTTTACGGTCCTTGGGGCCGGCCCGATATGTCGCCATCTTTATTCGCAAGTGCCATTCTGGAAGGTCGGCCAATAAATGTGTTCAATCATGGGAACATGCAACGTGATTTTACTTATATTGATGATGTTGTAGAAGGCGTTGTCAGGGTTTTGGATTCTCCGGCCACTCCAAATGGAAACTTCGATACTGCGGCTCCGGATCCGTCCAGTAGTTATGCTCCGTACCGCATATATAACATTGGCAATCATCAACCAGTTGGGTTACTTGCCTTCATTGAAATTATCGAAGATGCAATTGGTATAAAGGCTACAAGGAACATGTTGCCAATGCAACCAGGGGATGTGGCAGTCACATTTGCAGAAACAGCCGAATTTCGTAAGACATTTGGATTCTCTCCCTCTACTCCGTTGCACTTGGGCGTGGATAAATTTGTTAAGTGGTTTGTTGCCTACCACAACAGCAGAGCAAGTTAGATAATATTTGGGGAATAAATTTTATGGATAAGTTGGCAATTAATGGTGGAACCCCTGTTCGGGCGACCATGCTCCCTTACGCGCGACAGAGCATTGACGATGATGATTGCCGGGCAGTAGAAGCCGTGCTCAGAAGTAACTGGCTGACAACTGGACCTAAAGTAAAAGAATTTGAGGCGGCAGTTACGCATTACACCGGGGCGTTGGAAGGCGTGGCTGTAAACACGGGAACTGCAGCCCTGCATGCAGCTTTATGGGCTGCAGGAATTGGTGCGGGCGAGGAGGTCATCGTTCCCGCGATATCCTTTGTGGCTAGCGCCAATTGTGTGCTTTACGTTGGTGCAACTCCCGTATTTGCCGATCTTTCGCCAGATACATTGAATTTGGACCCAGAGGATGTGCGCCGAAAACTCACGCCCCGTACCAAAGCCATCGTAGTCGTGGACTTCGCTGGACACCCTTGCGATCACGATGAGCTGAGGGCAATCGCTAGACAACACGGTTTGATCGTTATCGAAGATGCCGCGCACTCTTTAGGCGCGATTTACAAGGGAAAAAAAGTAGGAACCCTTCAAGATATTACTGCTCTGAGCTTTCATCCCGTTAAACACGTCACTACCGGCGAGGGTGGTATGGTACTTACAGATAACGCCAGCATCGCAAAAAGGGTACGCTCATTTCGCCATCACGGAATTGACGTGGACCTACACGCTCGTGAAAAGACCAACTCATGGGAATACGACATAGTCGATCTCGGATTTAATTATAGACTTCCGGATATTAATTGTGCGTTGGGTGTTAGCCAGCTTTCCAAATCAGACCTCTGGTTGGAGCAACGGCGCGCTATTGCAGCAGCCTACAACGAAGCCTTTGCCGGATTGCTAACGATTCAGGTTCCCACGCAGCGTGCCGAATGTCTCTCGTCGTGGCACCTCTACGTCATTCGTCTGAACCTGGACGCCATTTCTGGCAGTCGTTCGCAAGTGTTTGCGGCTTTACGTGCAGAGAATATTGGCGTTAATGTCCACTACATTCCTATTCCGTGGATGACTCATTACGCCAATCTAGGCTATATGCGAGGTCAATGGCCGATTGCGGAGCGTGAATATGGAAGGGTGATTAGCCTTCCTATGTACCCCGGCATGAACAAGTCAGATGTCAGTGACGTTGTTAATGCCGTTCAAAAAGTCCTCCATGCTTACAGGTGCCAAGCATAATTTGGGGCAATTAGTCTCGGTGTAAGTTAAAATAACGTGATAACAATTCGTTTGGGAATTCCCGATGATGCTATTGATATCCTGAGATGGAGAAATGACTCTCAAACCCGGGCAATGTCGTGGAGCGATGGTGTAGTAGACCCGGCAGATCACATGGAGTGGTTTAGTGCTGCCGTTGCAGATCAGGAAAAGATATTCCTCATTGGCCAAATTGATGGCAATAAGATTGGAATGATCCGTTTTGATGCGCTACTCAGGGATAAACAATCCTGGAGGATCAGCATCATTATTGCGCCTGAATCTCGGGGGCTTGGGCACGGAGTATGTTTGCTTACTCGGGCTATTACATATTTCCATTTAATAAATCCCAGGTCCATTTTGGTTGCCGAAGTAAAAACCACCAATATTGCGAGTCAACGCCTGTTTGAAAAACTGGGTTTTTCTCAAGTAGCTTCTGACGAAGAGGGAATTGAGTACTTGCTTTCCTGATATTTACTTTATATAACCGAACATTTTCGAATTTTAAGGGGTAACAGTGGCATTATTAAAAAAGTGTTTTCACTGCCAAATTTGTAATTCAATTCGCGAGCATTCCGTAGTTTATGTTGTGCAAGGTTATGCAATTTGCAAATGCGACGAATGTGGCGTCGGCCGTGTTGATGTAGAAAACTTTGATCCCGTTCTCTATTATGATGACGGATACTTCACTGGAAAGTATGAACACTCCTACATAGACTATATTGGTAGTAAAGAAACCTTGAGTAGAGAATTCTCAAAAACGGTTAATATCTTGCGTTCAATAGGTCCATCTCAGGGCAGTTTGCTTGAGGTCGGATGCGCTTATGGATTATTTCTACAGGAGGCTAAATCGCATTATGAGGTCTATGGCGTAGAACTTGTTGAAGATGCGGCTTCTTATTGCCATTCCAATGGGTTAACCAACGTCAAACATGGGGTATTGGTTAAAGACGACCTGGAAAAAATCGGCGAATTAGACGTCGCAGTTATGCTTGATGTAATAGAGCATATCGATAATGTCGCCGAAACGGTCGGTATGATTGCAGACCATTTGCGGCCAGGGGGTAGTTTTATCGTTACCACAGGAGACTGGGATTCCCTGGTTGCGCGGATGACAGGTCCAAAATGGCGCTTGATGGCACCGCCGATGCATCTTTGGTATTTCACGCCCAGCAGCATGGCTAAGCTGGGGCGTCGTTTCGGCCTGGAAGTTATTTCGTGTAGTCATCCGTGGAAAATTGTTCCACTCGAACTTATCTTGCATCAGGCGTGCATGATGCTAGGTATTAAAACAAAGTTTTCTTTACCCAAGTTTCTTAAGTTTTTAGGATTTCCGGTTAGTCTTCACGACGCCATGCGTATCGTTTTCCGTAAAGTGAATTGATGCTCCTTAGTTGTCGGTAGGTTATTGCGCATAATTGCTTTTACACTCAGTAAAAACCTGAAAAATCGAATGAAAATCCTCATCATCATCCCCGCTCATAATGAACAAGAAAGCTTGCCGGGACTTCTTGAGGAGATACGTCGGGCTGGGTACGACGCTGTCATCGTGAACGACGCGTCATCTGACACGACAGAGCAGGTAGTTAAATTAGCCGGTTTCCCCGTTATTTCCTTACCTGTTAACCTCGGCATCGGCGGGGGGGTACAAACGGGCTTTATGTATGCGCTTCGAAATGGATATGACATCGTTGTGCAGGTTGACGGTGACGGTCAGCATGACCCCTTTCAGCTTCACACTGTGACGGCCCCCATCATTGCCGGCGAAGCAGATTGCGTCATTGGCTCTCGCTACTTGCCAGAAGCTCCGGACGCAGGATACGAAACCCCATTTGCCCGACGAATGGGGATGCACTTTTCAACAGGGATACTTTACATGGCTTCTGGGTTACGTATTTACGACACAACCTCAGGATTTCGCGCACTTAACCGATCTGTTTTCAGCTTTTTCGCCACGCAATATCCGGTTGACCATCCAGAGGCCGAGTCGTTGCTTATGTTGCATCAGGCGGGTTTTCGCGTAATTGAGCGTCCGGTCACCATGCGTTGTCGCGTGGGCGGTCAATCGCTATTTACTTTCTTCCGGGCCATGCTTTACCCGTTGCGGGTGATTGTTGGATTTATGGGCATCATCTACAAAACGTCTCGAAAAAATCATTCATGATGACACCTTCTTTTGCCGTACAAAGCGTTTGCCTTGGTGTACTTGCCCTGCTGTTCCTTTATACACTATGGCTAATGCGTTCAGGCCGTCTCAACGCCCATGTCACAGTACGTTGGATATTGGCTGAGAGCGCCGCTTTTTTTGCCGTGCTGCTGTGGAAGTGGCTTCCGATGTTTGGATTTACCTCCACTTTGGGTGACCGCGAGTTGCTCATGGTGTTGGCAGTAGTTTTCTTTGCTCTGATTGCTTTTTTAATGCTTGATTGTCTGGTGCGTATATCAACCCATACCCATCAGATCAAGTTGCTGGCTCAAGAGGTGGCTTTAACGCGCGAACGCGCAGAATCAAAAAATGAGTCGCCATAGCAATGGTGTCTACTGCGGATATGGACGAGCGCACACACCGATCTCGTAAGCGAGTTCCTAACAATATAAATCTCGTTTAGTCTTTGAATAAGTTGTGAGCTGTATTCAGTTGCACACTTTCGTTCGAAAGTCGGACCGATGGCGTTGCAGCCTTCCAAAGCTTTCTACAAAAGGTTAACAACGTGGCGTGCTGATGCGATGTGAATGGTGACTAATTTTGCGACTCTAATAGATTGAATTACTTAAGCGTGCCAGTGGGTACGACTCCTAGTCGGAAAAGAATTTTTCAACAGTTCGAAATGACAGCTTAATTGGTTGGAAAATCTCACCAGGCGAATTCTCTCCCCAGTTTAATTGCATTATGTTGGGCATATCTGCTTTGAAATTCAGCAATATTCTACTTGAAACTTAAGTAAATCAAATTATCCGAATGACATCGTAAGTTCCTCGCTACCGTTCTCGGGAGAGTCGATATATTGCCTTTTAAGAGGCTCGGGTACTTTGTCTACGACGCGAGAAAAGGTGAACCGAAGAATTTACCTATCGTGATCTCGCGCCGCCAATTCAGGCTGATATTTGAGGGTTGAAATGCAATAAATTTCATCCCCTATTTATATTAAGATGCTACATGGCTCTTTAATTAAAATGATAAACTAAGTTAAAAAATCTTGAACGTTGGCACGTGAATTATAGGAGACGGCGTTTAATGGTGAGTAAAATTAATGCCAAAATTAGCTGGAGCTAGTAATGATAAAGATTGGTCTTGTTGAGCGTTTTATTATTATAGCGTGGGCTATTTTAATTTTATATTTATTTATAATTTTCAGATGGCAAAAATACCCTAAAGGCATGATTGGTACATTACTTGAGATATTTTTTTCCAGTCTAACGGCTGGGTATCTTCAATAGGTAAGTGCAACCAATGACACATTTTCTTTCCATCGTAGTGCCGTTAATCTACTTTTCTGTTGCTTGTGCCGGTGCTGGCGCATTAGTATTAATCCTGTTCTTTAAGCGCCAACGCACGGATATTTACATTGAATATGTTTTATCTTTCATTCTGGGTCAGGGTATTTTGGGAAGTCTGTTACTTTTTCTGGCTCTGACGGTAAACTTTACAAAACCTGCCTTGTTGGCCTTGACGATCCCGCTTTTTTTGGTTGGTCTGTGGAGCGCATTTCCACTTACTCAAGGGTTACCAGTGGCAATCAGAAATGGGTGGAGCAGCTTTTGCGGTGTTTCTATCACTTGGAAACTTTTGATTATCGCTACAGCTTTGATGTTATTTTTAGGCTTTTCATCAGTAGCGGTCAGAATTGATGGCGATGCAAGGGCGTTCTACCTCGCCCTCCCAAAGGTAGTGGCTGCTTCGCACCGCCTTCTTCCCCTTCCAGGGTACGAAAGTTTTACGAGTGTGGGGTTGATAGCAGAAATGCAACTCGCAGCCCTTTTTCTTTTAAATATGCCGGGAGCAACGCCTCGCCTGTTTTCATGGGTTACCAGTCTAGCGGTTGCTGCGCTAGTTACGGCCATCTCACGCGAGGCGGGGCTTGGCAAACGTGGGCAATTGTTAAGTTTGACTATGCTCGTCACGTCATCTGCAGTAGCGTACTTTTGGGGTCAAGGCAAGACGGATTTATTTGCCGCAGCTTTTGCACTTTCCGCAGTCCTTGTTGCACTTCAAAATTGGGGGGGTAAAACTAATCGCAGCTCTGCGGTGGCTTTGTCAGGGCTTTTGACTGGGTTTTCGCTGGTTGCAAAGCTTAGCTATATTGTTGGTTTTTTGCCGGTCATTTTTATCCTTATATTCTGGCAAGAGATTCATTTATATTTCATCAAAAAATGGTCTCAAATTGCGAATAAAAAAGTCTTTTTCGATGTCCTGAAATACTCTTGTATATTTTTTATACTTGTGTCGATACCATTTATTCCGCACTTTTATAAAAATTATACGCTTCTAAATATTTTAGTTGACACGTATGGTGAACATCGTTATTTCAGTGAAGCAACCACACATCGCATAATCCTGACTTATCCTTTTCTGCTATTTTTTGGTAACTTCTGGGCGCAATACGGAAATCTATCCCCACTGATGCTTATGTTTGCTCCGCTAGCATTATTTGCCACGGCCAGAAGAGTCCCTTGCGAGTCGCGAGTTGTAGCAATTTTTATGTCAGGCACGGCCGGTTTGTTGGCTTGGATTATAATATTTCCTTCAGTACCAATGCCTCGCTATTTCCTTGCAACATTGATAATTTTATTTATACCTGTAGCTTGGGCCACAGAGAAGATTGCATTCGGCGATAAATGGCTGAGTTCGTTTGTGGCAATTGTTTCGTTTGCTTGCGTTGTGACTTTCTATAAAAGTTTTACGAATGAAGTTTTCCCTGTTTCGGCGGCTTATAAATATATTATCAGCGAGCAATCAGAGAATAATCTACACATTGATGAGGTGCTTTCTGGGAATGTGTATGAATCAGTAAACAAGGTTGCCGAACCCGGTGCGCGTGTCTTTCTTGCTACTTATTATAGGTTTTGGTTGCGGCCGGATTTGATTCAAACTACAAATGGAAAATTAGATAATACTATTTCGTTCAATGTGGCAAGTCCTGAGAAATTCTGGTTGCAGTTATACGAGCACGGCTTTACTTATTTGATATTGGATAACACTCACCCGGCCCTTGAAGCGATTAAGTTTGTGCCCTCCTGGATGCACGTCGAACCGATATATCCGCAGAGTGGATACGGTGGTGCATACCGACTGATCTACGGTGCGCCGCCTGGTGCCTTAAAAATGTCCACTATAGAAGTATCTGCGGGTGCATGGGACGTAGTCTCAACAGGTAAAAAGTAAGGCGGCATAGGTGGGCCGTTCAATGCGTATTTTGGGGATCATCCTGGGGATTATTTTCCTCTGGTGGTCTTTTGCCTCTGTGAATTGGCATATCTTTTATTCAAGCATCATCTCCGTAAATCCAGCATTGACCGCGTTGAGTGCATTTTCGCTATTCTTGGCAATGATTGTGCGAAGTATGCGCTGGCATGTTTTAACTGGGCTCCCCTTTCGGGATTGCCGTAAAGTTTGGGAGGCCACTTGTATTGGGTACCTTGGAAATGCTATTTACCCAGCACGTGCGGGTGATGTCATGCGAATGCTGCGGTTACAGCAGCTGACGGGTATGAGTTCTGGACTTGCTATCGGAAGCAGCATAATCGACCGCATCTTTGAAGGGTTGGGCCTATGCAGCCTGCTGCTCATTCTTCTACTTTTTTGGAAAATTGGCTTGGAGGCGCGGCAAGGCTTGTTTGCCATCGCTTTTCTCTTTCTGATTTTGGCAGCGAGCGCTGCGGCCTTTGTTGTGCGTGGTCATCGAATGGCTGTGTTATTCGAGCGCAGCTTGTTCTCCGGCAAATGGGGCGTGCGTCTAAAACGTTGGTACGAAGAATGTCTGGCTGGTTTGCAGGCACTTCGGTCGCCTATTCGATTGATTTTGGCGGTTACCGCTCAAATTCTGGTGAGCGTTCTTGATATTTTCGCTTGCTGGGTTCTAATTCAGGCATTCGGTTGGGGGCTTCCGTTCATTGCCGGCGTATCGGTTTTGATGTATGTGGCTGCGGCCGCTTCATTGCCATCATCACCGGGGTATGTTGGGGTTTATCAAATCGCTGCTTTGTTTGCACTTAAATCATATGCAATAGATGGATCTTCTGCGGTTGCATTTGGAACGATATTGCAGATGATTACCTTGATCCTCTTCGTCGGGGTTGGACTGAGCGCTTTTCTCGGGAAAAAACGGTCAAATTCCAACATATAAATATTCTTTACCTGCTCTTTGACTGATTTTTGGTAACAAAGACCCCCACAATTTCACTGATTATGAATCCCTTCGCCACTATTATCGTACCAACGTTCAATCAAGCGCAGTATATAGAACAGGCACTTAATAGTTTATTAGCTCAAACTGACATCGATTGGGAGGCCGTAGTTGTAAACGACGGATCAACGGATTCGACCGCGGAGATTATTGAGGGTTATGCCGCCAATGATCCAAGAATCCGGATTATTCATAAAAAAAATGGGGGAGTTGCTTCAGCACTCAATAGAGGTTTGATGGAAGCACGCGGTTGCTGGATTCATTGGTTGAGTTCAGACGATATATTTGAACCAGAAAAACTGGCTATAAACCGACGTTGGATCGAGGCCAATCCAGATTGCAATTTCTTTTTTTCATATTTCACACTGCTAACGGAGTCATCGGGCAAGCGAGAATCCCGTGAGTTATGGGGCCAGTTGCCAAACCCTGAATATCAAATAATTGGGCTTCTTTACAGAAATTACATCAATGGTATTTCCATATGCGTGAATCGTGAAGCATGGGCCGAATGTGGATATTTTGACAACGAACTATATTATGCCCAGGACTATGATCAATGGCTAAGGTTGTTGTCGAAAAATCGTGGAATATTTATACCCGAGTGGACGGTAGTTAGTAGGAATCATGCTGAGCAAGGCTCTGAAAAATTTCCCGACGCTTGCTATTTTGACACTGCAAAAGCAGCTATATCCTTCATAAATAACCATTCCTTTTCTGAGATCGTACCCTGGTCAGATTTGAGTGATGAGAAGTCCGCATCATTGGCAATTTTGGCAGCCTTGGAAGTAGCGTGTGATTCCTCTTCGTTTCTGTATTGTCTAGGCCCAAATCCAGCCTTGATTCTCCGGATTTTGGAGTGGGTCTTCTCTTCTGAGCATTACATGAAGATGCATGGAGCGATGGTGTGTGATCGCATTCGAGAAATGTCTCTAGCTAATGGAGATGGTGATGACTGGTCGTGGATGTGGGCCCAACTTGCCTTATCGCTTGCAGGTGAATGTAGGCGTATTAAATATTCCCGAATTGATCCGAAAATTATTGCAGTAAATTTATGTTACGCACGGCAGCTTAGCAGCGAGCTGGCGCACCTATCAATTCGTGATTATTTGCGACAATTCATGAGTGTGAGTTTGGACATAGAGTTATTACCTAAAATAGTAAGGCCTCGAATAGTTTTTTTCGTAAATACACATACTGAGAAAATACCTGAGGTTATTGATTTTTCTAGGCTTCTGACTACAAGAAATTATCGCCCTCTAATTATTTTAATTGACGGTCATAATGAAATTTCTTCCTACGCCTTGAGTTCTGGCATATCAGTAATTTCACTATCATCTTTGGATAAGAACACTCTCCCCTGGCTCGGCGAATTTGAATTGGCCGTAAGTTTGAACGCGGAGATCCTATCCTTTTGGACTGGTGCAAAGCAAAAAATTATTTGGGATGGTACTGATCCCGACAATTTTTATGCCCAAAACTTATCCACCATTTTCGATAGAAATATTGACGCTGAAGCTCGCGTAGTAATATTTCTCGAAAGAGTCCTATGGGCGGGAGGAGCGGAACGTGTTGTGCATGAAGTTGTGCGCAATCTAAACCGAAATCGATATCGCCCGATAATACTGACTCTCTTTGATGAGCACTGTCAAGGGTCTGCCTTGCAGTCTGATGTAGAGATTTTAAATATAAATAATGAAGCATTCGATACTGCAGTCGAAAGTAACCTAACACCCATCCGCAGCCAGAGCTGGGTGTTGATTGTACTAAGACGTTTACTAAAGTTGTCCAGGGCGACCTACCATAAATTATTTGGCAAGGATTTTCGCGAGTATATTGGGGTAGGACGACGTATACGGAAAATGAAATTAATACTGACTTCAGCAATGTCGCCAGATATTAAGCCCTCCACTGAAAAATCAAAAATCTCAGGTGAAATCAAGTCACAATCTGAGTTGAATTCGACGGTTGATTTTAGCCGTCTAATGAGTCATTACAACCCTTTGGTTAATAGACTTATCCACGTGACGGGTCGGTTTCCTGCCAATTCGGTCTTGATAACTATCATGGAGGAGGCGACTATTACAGCGTGGCTCGCCCGGGCGTCACTTCAACAGCCTTATATTGCTTCGCTCCACACCGTGGAAAGCGAATGCATTCCAAGATTATTTCCTAATAATGACCAATATTTGGCAGAAAAGTGGATGCTTGCCGAGGCTTGCAAGGCATCCAATACAGTAATTTTTCCTGGAGAAGGAGCCGCTAGAGATCTAAGCGAGAACTTTGGAGTCGCGATGGATAAGATTACGACGATATGGAACCCGGTTAATTGCATGCAAATCCGTAGACAATCCAAGCAACGCGATGAGCATGTATTGACTTGGGTTGAGGTCGCGAAGACTAAATTCAAGATGGTGCATGTGGGCCGATTAGATGGAGAAAAAAATCATGAGCTTTTATTGGAGATTTGTGTTGAGTTGAAAAAACGAGGAAGAGCTTTTTCACTTGCCATTGTTGGCGAGGGGCGTGATCGCCATTGGATCGAGCAAAAGATACTGAAGGAAAATCTTCAGGAGCAGGTGTTTTTGGTTGGGCAGCAAAAAAATCCTTATACGTGGATGGCAGCTGCGGACACTCTAATACTTACATCGCGCTTTGAGTCATTCGCTTTGGTTCTGGTAGAGGCGATGGCGTGCGGAACCGCAGTGGTCTCTGTTGATTGCCCAACAGGGCCTGGAGAGATTTTAAAAAATGGTGCCTACGGAGTACTTGTGGAAAATTATGATGCCAATGCTTTTGCAACAGCGGTAGAGACTCTTATGGACGATGAGCATTTAAGAATGAGTATGGTTGAAACCGGCTACGCTAGAGTTGGAGAATTTGATGTCAAGACAATCATTCCTAAATGGGAAGAACTTTTGGATAGAATGTCTGAACTTAAAGCCCCGGCAAAGACTACTTAATAATAAAATAAGGTAACTGAATGAACCTTCACACCTATCGCGTTAAGATAATTAATTTCATATCCCGGCTATTCGCAGCGCCAGTGCTAGCTGGCCTGTCGAGTTTGCGTCTGGCAGAGGAACTTGCCCGCCGTATCGAAAGTCAGCCAGGAAACCCCTGCCATGATGTATTTTATAAACACGGGTTTCATCTGTTGCGAAAGCATTTTTATCTGCCGATACCTGATGATACGGATAACCTAGAAGAGTTTTGGAGTCAACCATCCAAAATGGTAGGCGTTAATATCGATGATGGTGCGGCTCTTAACCTCATGGAGATCGTATGTCCACCATACCTAAAAGAATTCCGCGCCCGATTTCCGATTGACGGGCCTCTTGACCCGCCTGATTTTTATCTAATCAATGGTGGATATATGGCGATAGACGCACATATATATTACTGCTTAATTAGACACTTTAAACCAAGAAAAATTGTAGAAATAGGTAACGGCAATTCAACTCTGCTTGCCATAGCAGCGTCTGATGCTAATAAAGATGAAAATGGGCAGCGGCCTCATTTGACCTCAATTGATCCCTATCCGTGGCCTTTATTCAAAGATGGATACGAGGGCTTGGACTCGTTAGTAGTAAAAAGAGTCCAAGACGTTTCAGTGAGTTATTTTGAACTATTGGAGGCTGGTGATATATTATTTATTGACTCAAGTCATGTTATTCGTAGCGGGAACGATGTTCATTACGAATTTTTAGAAATACTTCCGCGCTTGAAGCCTGGAGTACTAATACACGTTCACGACATTAGCTTGCCGCGACCTTATCCCAAAGTTTATTTTGAAAATCATCTGTACTGGACTGAGCAGTATTTACTTCAGGCTTTTCTTTGCTTTAATGACCGATTTGAAGTGGTTTGGCCGGGAAATTACATGATGATTAATTATCCCGACAGAGTGATTTCCGTTTTCCCCGAATTCGAGAGAATGAGGAAGGATTACCCTATGTCTGAGCCGACGGGGTTCTGGATGCGAGTTAAATCTTCGGATTGAGTGCTACGCAATTCTGGATGAGCTATCAACTTTTTACCATTATGTGCGCCAACTTTAACTGTATATTAATTTGCGAAATTTATTAAAAATAACATATTGAAGAAAAGACCAATAAGCGTGACAACTAGAGCATTTAGAATTTTCTGTATTGCTTCTTTGCTTGGCTGTATTTAAATTTGAAATGATCTGTAATGAGTAACGAATTCGAAAGTGATCTGCACCCGGGGCGTCCAAAGATCCTTTTCATTGGCTTCCCCGAAAGTTCGCATACCCATTCCTGGATTGAGTTGTTAAACGGTAGTACATTCAATGTAAGATTATTTTCCTTGCCTTCTGCGGAACCGCCGGTTGCCTGGCCGGTTAAAACGTATCTCACGCTAACTGGGGCGCCTCGGGTTAATACTCCTAGCCGCCAGACAGTATTTCCTCCGCCTCGTTCTCAAATTCTGAGATTGGCGATTAGGGCGCAAAATGCGGTCAATCGCGGTCAGCTGGATAGTGTCGTTCGATTGAAAAGCGTTATTGAATTTGCGACCGGGATTGCAAAAAGATTTTACAGTCGTGACCCTTTCTCACTTGAAGAATCCCTCGCACACGTAATCCGTCAATGGAAGCCTGACATCATTCATACCCTCGGGTTCGATTTCGCAAGCTATTTTTACCTTCGTACAAGGAAGCAGTTCAACTTGGCAGGGATGGGATGGAGATGGATTGCCCAAGCGCGCGGTGGGCCTGACATTGCATTGCAAAGATACTCACCAGAATTTGCACCGTTAATTCGTGAAGTATTTGAAACCTGCGATCATTTTATTGCTGATAATCAGATTAATTATGACTATGCTTTGGATGTGGGTCTTGCAAAGGAAAAGGTCTTAAATCCCGGTATGGGTGTTGTCTCAGGTGCCGGAGGCATGGATACGGTTGGATTGCGGGCTATGTGGCAGTTGTATCCGTCTCGTCGCGAACGAGTCATAGTATGGCCCAAAGCTTACGAGATGTACACTTCAAAAGCTTTGCCGGTCTTTGAGGCAATTATCAAGGCTTGGGATCGCATTCAGCCTTGCAGGATCGAAATGATCTGGATGGTTCAGTCCGACGTGAAAATTTGGTATGAGAAGATGTTTCCTGAACACATAAAGGCTTGCTGCCAAATCTTTGGTCGCCTGAGCAGAGAAGAAACGCTAATTCGAATTTCAAATGCGCGAGTCATGATTGCCCCATCGCTGTCTGATGGGATACCCAATACTATGATGGAGGCAATGGCGCTTGGTGCAGTACCTCTGGTTTCCCCGCTGGACACTATAGTTCCTGTAGTAAAGAACGAAGAAAATGTTATTTTCGCCCGCAACCTTTACCCTGATGAAATTGCCGAAGCGTTGGTACGTTTGATGTCAGACGATGTATTGGTAGATCGCATGGCTACGAATAATCTGGTTCGCGTAGGGGAAATTGCAGATCGCCGGCAAGTAAGGGCGCGCGCTTTTGCTTATTATGAGTCGGTTGCAGAGTTGGCTCGACATTAGCTAAATGCATAATTTAGAAACGTGAAGATAAATCTTCCGAATCGTAATTTATATTTTTATTTTCCAAATATGACGCCAGTCGAGGCATGCGTTAGATTTGTTTCTTAATAAAGGAACTTATATGAGTAATCTTGTTGATATTCAAGCTCAAATTCAAAAGCTACAAAAGCAGGCTGAGCAAATTAAAGCAAAAGAATTCGAGAAAACTATTCGCGAAATTCGTGAAAAAATGCTGGCTTTCGGTATCACTCCTAAAGATCTTCTGGCTATCAAAACTGGCAAGAGGCGGCCCGCTTCTTACAAAGAGGAAAAGCAAACTAGCGTCGTACATAAAAAGGCTGCGGACCGACGGGTTGCGAACAAATATTGTGGTCCTGATGGTGAGACGTGGAGTGGCCGTGGCTTGACGCCGCGATGGTTGAAGGTCTTACTGGAGCAAGGACGGAAAAAAGAAGAGTTTCTCATCTCGAATTAACTAGGTCGGTTTAATTTTCGATTTGTTCGCAATAACTTGGCTATGGCTGTGCCGTTGTCATTTTTTGAGTCCCTTTTTGATGTCTATTTAGGGGTTTTGCATGTTATGGGAGCCTTGGTTCTCGAATGTCCAGCGTAGCTATCGTTATCTTGCCGGAACAAGCGGCCTTAACCTTGATTTAATTGTTGAGGGGCTGTATTGGCCAGTTTTTTGAAAGGTAGTGGACATTACCGGAGGGTGAGTATGTAAGCCACCTTTAAAAGCTAAATGGCCAGATATCTGTTTCGTTGGGTGGCCTGTTGCAATCTGGCTAGTGCACTGGTACTGGTATTGCATGGTATGTGGCTTGATACCCCCTGCGGATGGGACTTCCTTTATGTGGGGTGTGCGCAGATGTTATAGACCGTTCGCTGAATGCGGACCGTTTCAAGGCGGCGACTGGCTATATGGCGCCGCCATGGCAGACGCTGATAGAGCAGATGCACAGGGACCGGCAAGGCGCGTAAAAGAGGA